>JAFPMR010000174.1 GCA_017411235.1 Bacilli bacterium
GAAATATAGTTTACTTAGAAGTTTAAAAGCAATTGATAGATCTGATGTTTGTGTAGTTGTAATAGATGCTTCTACAGGTATTATTGAACATGATAAACATATAGCAGGTTATGCTATTGAAGCTGGTAAAGGTTTAGTATTAGTTGTTAATAAATGGGATACTATTGAAGATAAAGATGCTGCTATTAAAGAATGGAAGTTAAAATTAGAAAATGAATTCCAATTTATGAGATATGCTAAACAAGTATTTTTATCTGCTAAGACTAAAAAAAGATTACATACTTTAATGCCAGAGATTATTAGTGCATATGAAAATAATCATCGTGAAATTAAAACTAGTTTATTAAATAATGTAATTCATGATGCTACTACATTACATGATGCTCCTGGATATAAAGGAAGAAAATTAAAGATATATTTCAGTAGTCAAACTGGTATATGTCCTCCTAAATTTACTTTTAGATGTAATGATAAAGGTTTAGTACATTTCAGTTATGAAAGATATTTAGAAAATACAATTAGAAATAATTTTGATTTTACTGGTACACCAATTACTTTACAGTTTAAGAATAGAGGAAGTAAAGATGAAGAAGATGAGGAATAATCATCTTTTTTTATGTTATACTGATAATAGGTGAAATGCTATGAGAGATATTAGTGTATATGATGGAGATAGATTTGTACCAGTTTCTCTTACTCTAGAAGAGTTACTGGCAAATTTAGATAATTATAAATTTAGTCATATCTGTGTTAATCCAGTAGTGGAAGTTAATAATACAGTAAGATGGCATTTTACTGATGAAAAACATCCAATTGCAATAGGAGAATTTATAGCACTTGGTGAATATTTAGGTTTTGATGAAAAATACTATACTGAGAATAGAGAAAAAGTAGATGCAGCAGTTGTAGAGATTTGTCGTAATATTAAGAAGGATTATTTCCGTTTAGAACAACCTTTTATTGGTAAGGAATTCTTTAAAGCTGTATGTGAAAATCCTAATATTAAAACCTTAGTTATTGGTTCTATGGATGATGTATATTCACTTACTAAGGAAGATTATGAATTATTTAAAAATTCTAGTATTGAGGGAATTCAAACTTACGGAGTAGATGAAGAACTTAAAGATGTATTTGATGAAAAAATCTTATTTAATAAAAATAAGAGAATTGTCTTAAATCATTCTTATGATGATCTATGTAAAACTGATAATTTATATATAGAGGATAGTTTAAGTGATGAAGAGATAATTAATATTAAGTTCTTAAATGATGGAGCTCGTCTTCAATTTAGACGATCAAATGATTTTGAAAATATTTTTAAAGTTATTCAAAGATTAAGAGAATTAGGAAAAGGAAATAAGATTAGTATTGAGGTTCAATCTAGAGATGATTATGATTATAAAAATGAATTTAATGATTTTATTTTTAGTCATCCAGAAGTATTGGATAATGATATAGATATTAAAGTAGGAATAATGGAAGTTTATTCTTTAACTGATTATGTAAAATATGAGAAACGTTTAATTGAAATGATAAGACCAGCACTTAATTTAAGTCCATTAGAAAAGTTCTTATTTGCTTATAATATTGCTAAAAAGTATAAGAAGTATAAAGAGAATGAAGAAAATAGAAGTGAGTCAAGAAATCTATATAAAATCTTGGATGGAGAATTTATGGTTTGTGTTGGTTATGCAACATTACTTGAAGATTTATTAACTAAACTAGGGATTAAAGCTGCTCATTATGGTGTAACTGTTGATACATCATTAGATTCAGTACCTGATGATGCTTTGGTTATTCCTGAGGAAATTGAAAATTCTTCCGGAGGTCATGCTCGAGCTATTATTCATTTAGTTGATCCAAAATATGGAATTGATGGTTTATTTATATCTGATCCTACTTGGGACAATGACATGGAACATGATAGTTATGTTCATGCGTTAATGTCTCCTGATGAATATAATGGTTTAAGAAGATATAATTATTTAGAATTCTATAGTGTTAGAGAAATGTTGTTTGTTCATTCATTAGAAGAGTTTTATGAAAAAGCTAATGTTTGGTTAAAAAAGACAGAGAATAGAGATGCTTGTCGAATAAACAAATCGATGGGAGAACAAGTAAAGAAATTCCAAGAAGCTTTAACAGAATTCATGGAAGTGTTAGAGCCATTAGATAGGGAAGCTTTTGATTGGTTTGTTACTAGTTATGCTAATTTATTTAAAATGCAAAAACCAGCTAATAATATTGAACGTTTTGTTGCAAGAGTTGGTGAGGTTGTAGATAGATTACAGAATAAAGAGTTGAAAGAGAAGTTTAATACTCTTAGATATCGCTCTAATAATATTAAGTATTCACAACAGAGTATTCTAAATAATAGAAAAAATGCGTTGCAAACATTTATGAAAAATATGATTGCTTCTTTTAAAGATTATGATATGCAAAAGTATTATGAATTAAAAGAGAAGTATAAAGATTTAGAAGATTCTAGATTTGTATTTAGTGAAGAATACGTTCAAGAGTTTATGTTAGAAGTTGGAGAATATATTGTATCTAGAGTTAATACACCTATTTCTGGTGAAGTACTAATGTCTGCTATTAGAGAAATGTTTGATAAAACTGGTGAATTTACACCAGAGGAATTAGATGAAAGAATAGCAAGTATCATAGAATTCAATAGAGAAAGCCAAAGTAAATCATTCCCAACTAGATATCAAGTTTTAGATGATGGAACAAGGATTCCAATAATGAATGAAACTAATAAATTTGATATAGGAAAAGGTCTTGGTATATAAGATGGTTATAACCATCTTTTTTTGTTGACATATAAAAATGAGTGACTTATTATAAACCTTACTCGATTGATATTTATAAATCTTGAAAAAATCCCTGAAATATGGTATAATCTGGGTACTTAAGAGGGAGTAGTTCCATCAAAGATGAGCGTAATTCAACAACCGATTTTATCTGGATTACCTATAATGAACAAGACTTTTATGAATATCATAAAGGTCTTTTTTTAGACCTTTAAAGTGGAGGTATAGTTATGGATAAAGGAATCTTGATAAACGCTATGGATCCAGCTTTAGTTAAAATCTATCAAATCAAGGATATTGAAGAGATTAGTTTTACTGATATGGCACCCTCAACTCGTGGAAGCAAATTTACTGTAATGCCTAATCTATTAGTTACATATGATGGTGGTAAATATTTGAGTATGTGTAGTCAAGATAAGTACTTTGATATTTTTGTTAAGAAAGTTTTCCAAGTATATAATCTTGAAAAAAATAGAGAAATAGTTGATCCAACATTCGATCCATTTGGTAATAGAACTAAGTTAAAAATAGATGAACGTACTAAAAGTATTTTAGAATCTGGAGATTTAACTAAGATTAATGAAATATATAGTTTCTATGATAAAAAGAAAAGTTATAATCATAGTTTAATATTTCAAAGTGATGAATTAAAAATGTTATTACCAATGGTAAAGTATCATTTAAAACAAATATTTGATTGTACAGATAGAGTTATTACTTTAGAAGATGATGCTATTAATGGTTATCGAAATAATTATTCTATTAATTATAAGTTAGATGGTATTGATGATATGCTAATAATTAATTTTGTTAGTCATAATAATAACGAGTCTTGTTTATATATTAGAAGTAGAGATAATCATTTTAAACCATTAGAAATGGTAATAAGATTTAATGATACTAGTATAGATGTTAATACATATTTTAAAGATTATGCTTTATTAAGTTGTAATACTTATGAAGTTAAAAGAGATAATTCAATTATTAATACTTTTAGAGTTAGCAAAGATGGTCAACCTATTATTTATAAGAATTTTGCATTAGATAGGGTAGATAATCCAGTACCTAATGTTACTGGTTTAGATAGCAAGGATGATGTTGTTTGGTATAAATTACCATGGAATGCAATGTATGGTGCTAATAATAGAATCGAAGCTTTAAGCGAAGTTGATGAAGTAGTAAATGTTCACAATAAGTACTTGGCAATAGTTGGCAATGAATTTATGGGTAGAGAATATGCATCACAAGAATATCGAAGAAAGAAAACTTTTGAAGCTAATGCTAATAGAGTAGTTATGGAAGAATTAACAAAAAGAACTTATGGAGTACTATTAGATCCTAAGGAAGGAATATATGTTATTGAAACATATTTTGCTAATGAACTAAGAAGTAATGGATATTATGATACTTATTTAGACGATAGATATTTTTATCATCTAGCACAAAATAAGAATTATTTACTTGGTTTAAATACTAGTGATTTAGTATCAATAAGTTCAGATAATAATATCATCCGTAGTGCTGATTTATTAGTTATGGATGATGTTAAATCATTATTAAGGAGGTAAGATATATGGGGTTTTTTAATGAAACAGAAGAAGAGAGAAGATATAAAGAATTAATAAGAGCTTTAAGAAATTCAGATTTAAATTATGAAATAATAGAGTTTCTAGTAGATTATTTAACTGATGTAAGAGACAACAGAAGAAATAATGAATTCTATGATTTTGATTTCTTACAAAGAGTTATTGTTGAATTAGCATCAGGAGATTATGAATCATTAGATGAATTAAAAGAAGTGTTTAATAATCTTTTAAATAGAGTAAGATTCTTATTACCACAGGGTGATAAGACTGAAGGATATGAAAGTATCAAGAA
>JAFPMR010000175.1 GCA_017411235.1 Bacilli bacterium
ATTCTTTAAATGTATCTCTAATAGTCTCTAAAGCTTTCTCTGGTGTATTATTTTTTTCTGATAAATGTGTTAAAAGAATCTTCTTAGTATCAGGTCCAATTATTTTAGCTAGGTATACTGAACTATCTTTATTAGATAAGTGTCCGTAAGGACCCATTACACGATCTTTTAACCATTTTGGATAAGGACCATTAAGTAACATTTCTATATCATGATTACTTTCAAATAAGTAAACATTTAAATTAGTTAGTTTTTTAAAGAACTTAGTATTTAGGAAACCAGTATCAGTTATATATGCTACTGATTTACCTTTGTTCTTAATGATGAAACTACGAGCATCAGTTGTATCATGAGATGTTTTAATAATATCGATTGTTGTATCATCTAATTCTATTTTTTCGTCATATAGTAATACTTTGTCATAGTATTTTAAATCTTCTATTTCAGAGAACATTATAGGACTTACACATATGGTTGGATTATATTTTTTAATAAAATTCTTTAATGCTTTTATATGATCGTCATGAACATGTGTTATTAAAATATAATCTATATCTTCAATTGCAATAGAAAGCTCAGAAAGCTTTTCTTTGATATATCTAACTGTTGTTCCAACATCTAGTAGAATCTTATGGTTGTCAGTTTCAATATATGTAACATTACCTTCTGAGCCACTTGCTAAATTACAAACTTTCATCTATTGCCATAACTTCCATGGACTGAAATGTTTTCCGCCATTGTATGGTACTCCTGTATAAACTGCAAAGTGTAAGTGTGTTCCTGTTGCTGCCCCTGATTTACCCATTTGACCAATTACTTGTTTTCTGGATACATGATCACCTTTTTTAACTAATACTTTAGATAAGTGAGCATATACAGTACAGTAACCGTTAGCATGTTGAATAACTACATTGTATCCAGCATTTTTACCTGGTATACCAGCCCATCCGGCATTAATTACTTCTCCATCTAAAGCTGCATAAATTGGTGAGCCATAACCTGTACCTGAAATATCGATACCTTCATGGAAGCCACCATAGTAACCAGAACGCCATCCGTAACCAGATGTAATAATGTATCCTGAGTTTGTAGGCCATGCCCATGCACCAATACCTGTATCAACTTCGATTGGATATACTTTACCAGGAGATACTGGTTTTTTCTTAGATCCTTTAACAACAATTTCATTTTGTACTGGTCTAATTACTACTGGATCTCCTACTGTATAAACACCTGGACTTTGACCACCATTGACGAATTGTACTCGTGATGTAACACGGTTTATACCATTAACACCTTTTTGTCTAACACTAGAGTATCCTACATATTGAGATGAATCTTTTTCTTCAACTCTTTCATATTGTACTTCAACATCTTGTGTTACTAGTTCCTCATATAGTAATGAGATAACAGGGTCGATGTTAGCAACGTTTAACTTTTCTCCAACTGCTAATAATGTATCTTCTGATTGAAGATTATTAATAAGCATTAACTCGGTTGTATTCATTTTATTCTTATCAGCAATACTTTCTAGATTATCTCCTTGTTGAACTGTATATTCAACACGAGCAGTATTGTTACCGAATAATAAGAAGCTTGTTAGTTCATCAGCTTTTGTATAGATTTTTTCGTTAGCATTGATATAGGTTTCTTTGATAGTTATTTCTTCTTCGAATTCCATTCTCTCGATGATATAACCTGTACCAACGATTTCTGGTTGAGTTTTAGTTCTATACTGTTCGTATCTTTCTTTACCGATGAATGTAACTATATAGTTATAAATTGCTTCTTCAAAGACTTTTTGATCAAGTACATAAATATATGTTGGTTCTCCACCAGATACTTTATTCTTGATTGTTACTACATATCCTTGAATTGTAAATTGTTTTTCATCTTTGATAGCATCATAGATTTCTGATACTGTAGAAAGATCTTCATTATATGTATTTTGTTTTATAATTTGGAATCCCTTAGGTGGGTATACTTGATCAACATTATATTCTGTTTTTATTTCTGTTTGTTCTTGGTTGATCAATTCATATAATTCTTCTTTTGAATCGATAATACCTATTTTTTCACCATCAAGATATACTTGATATAGTGAGGTGGGATTATCAAAACTGTCTTTAGTAAAGAAACTTATAGTCATTAATACTGCAACTAATAAGGTTATTAAGACAGTTAATACTATTCCTTTTTTATTCATTTGGTTCTTCCTCTCCTGCTAGATAATTTCTAAAGCAGCTCATGTTTAATTCAAACAATAATTGAAATTTACCAGTTTGTCCTTTTCTATGCTTAGCAATGATTATATCTGCAACAACATTTTGTTGAGCGTCTAATTGCTCTTTTGGTTTGAAATAGTCATTTCTATTTATAAATAAAACCATATCGGCATCTTGCTCGATAGAACCTGATTCACGTAAGTCAGCAAGCATTGGTTGATTGTTTTCTCTTTTTTCTGCATTACGTGATAATTGCGCTAAAGCAATTACTGGTACTTTTAATTCCATTGCCATTGTTTTTAATGATCTTGATATTTCAGATACTTCTTGTTGACGAGAGTCAGGTCTTTTACCACCTGCAGTTACTAACTGCAAGTAGTCGATGATTACTAAACCTAATCCTTCTTCTTTGTTGGCTAGATTACGACATTTAGCTTTGATTTCACCTGCTGTAATACTAGCATCATCTACTATTTGAATATTTGTTTCAGCTAATTGACTATTAGCTTCATTGATTCTCTTCCAATCTTCGTGATTTAATTTACCAGTTTGGATTTTATAAGAATCAACTTGTCCTACTGCAGAACGCATTCTGTTTACTAATGCTTCTGCAGGCATTTCCATGTTGAATATAGCAATTGCTTTTTTTGTACTCTTTGCTGCATTAACAGCAATGTTTAAAGCAAAAGCAGTTTTACCCATACCTGGACGGGCTGCTATGATTATTAATTCACCTGGATGTAATCCTGATGCTGCTTTATCTAGACTTGTATATCCTGTTGGAATACCTGTTATATCTGATTTGTTTTCAGATAGTTTTTCTAGATTTTCTTGAGCAATAGCAATTGCATCTTTAATGTGAATAAAATCACTAGTTTGTCTTTCTTTAACAACGTTTAGAATTTTTCTTTCTGAATCATCTAATAGTTGTGTTATTTCTTCTTCATCTTCATAAGCGTTTGTAATGATATCAGTTGCTGTCTCAATTAAGTTACGCATTACAGCTTTATCTTTTACTATTTTGATGTAGTAATCTAAGTTTGCTGCTGTTGCAACTGAATCTATTACTTCACTTATGTATTCGATTCCACCAACTGCTGACAAATTTTTCTTCTTGTCTAGTTCTTCTTTTATTGTAGTTATATCTACAGGTATATGTTCATCGTAGCAACTTTTGATTGCTTCAAATAGTTTCTTATTAGCATCACTATAAAACATGTCTGAACTTAGTTCATCACAGATTTTTGCTAATGATGTTTTATTTAAGAAAGCTACGCCAAGAACTGACATCTCTGCTTCTAAATTTTGTGGCATTTTTCTTGTTGGCATTTAATCACCTACTTTTTTAAGATAACTTTGATTTCCCCTTCTACCTTTTTATGTAGTTGTATCTTAACAATATGTGTACCTAATGTATCGATTGGTGAATCGATAATTATTTTTTTCTTGTCTATATTGATATTTTGTTTTTTTAATTCTTCACAGATTTGTTTAGAAGATACAGTTCCAAATACTTTATCCTGTTCTCCTGTTTTTACTTTGATACTTATTTCTTTTGTTTTTAGTACTTCAGCAAGTTTTTTCATTTCTTCAATGAGTGCTTCTTCTTCAGCTCTTCTTGTATCAAGTTTTTTGTTTAATTGTTTTGTGTTTCCTGATGTTGCTGGTACTGCAAGACCATTTTTAATTAAGAAGTTTCTAGCATAGCCATCACTTACGTCAATTATTTGATCTTTTTTACCTTGTTTTTTGACATCTTCAAGTAAGATTACTTTCATGTAGTGTTCCTCCTTTTTTTAATTAATGTCTGTACTTAATTATATCAAATATTAACTAATATTTAAAGTAACTAAGTAATGACGTATATTATAACATAAAAAAATCTACAAGTATCGATTTTGTAGATTTTTTGTTACCTATAGACGATATTATCCATTATTAGAGTTAGGTCTTTTTCTAGGCCTTTTACTATTTCGTCTTCTTCGTAGTTTTCTATATCTCTTAATAGTTTGTATCCTTTGTTTACTGAATATGATCCAGCAGACATAGATATTTGATAGAATTCTCTTGTTTGAGGTTCTACAAAGTAAGCGCTTAGTTGTCTAATAAATTTAAGATCATCTTTACTTCCAGTTAAGATATCATGGATATATATTTTATAGTTGAAACTACTAGTATAGTCTTTGTAATATACTAAGTATTTTCTATCTTCTTTGTATAATTCGTTAGTTTTTACTTCTTCATTTATTTGTCTTACTACTTTATTTATACGTTCTCCGAATGATTCGTTATCATCTAAAGTTCCATCTGCTGCGAATAGTTCTACTGTGTTATTCTTTGTTGCTGTGAATACTATTCGATGGTTTGGATCTGTTAGGTTTTGTTGTTCTTCAGTAAATCCATCTAGGATAGGTATTAATAAAGATTCAAGATGAGCTAACGTATTCATGTTTTTAGCTATATTAACTGCATTATCCATTAATTGATCATCCCTTCTATATCGGATGAATCTAGTGTTGTATCCTCGTTGTTTTCAATCATGCTTGCACCAGTGTCGTCACCATGCTCTTCTTCATATTTAGCATTCATCTCTCTTAGATAATCTAATAAAGATTGCTTTTCTGGTTCTGGAGCTGGTGAAGTTTCAGGAACAGTTTCTGGTTCTGTTTTTGGTTCTGTCGGAGGAGCTGTTTCCGGTACTGTTTCTGGAATTGTTGCTGGTTCTGTTACAGGTACGGTTGTTTCTTCCTTCTTAGGTTTACCACCGTCGAATGCCCACATCCCTTTTCCTTCTTTTAAGAATACATCTATATCCCAAACTTGATTTGAACGTTTTTCACTAGCTGGATCGGCAACTATTACTTTTCCATCTTCTGTTAATCCTCGAAGAACTATATAGTGGCCTCCACTCGTAAAGTGACCAGGTCCTACATTCATAATGATGGTTTTGCCAGCTTTTAAGTAGTTGATTATGTTCTCTCGGGTGACACTCAACTGAGTACATTCTACACCATAAGCTTTGGCACATGCTGGGAAGAATGACCAAGCTGTACCGTTATCTTTAATATGATATCCTCTTTCGAGACTCCAATTAGCAATTTCTACTGGATCATGAGTTTCGCCAAGTAGGTATGTTAGTACCATAGCCATTGATGTTGGACCACATCCAGCTGATGCTATTGTTGTTCCATAACCATAACTTTGATGAAAGTTATATTGATAGTAATTTACAAATTCGCCATGTTCGTATGGTGAAGATGTTGGTTGTGTAGCTGGTGTTGGGGTACCTCCAGAGGATCCACATCCTGGTGAACTACAGCCTCTTGAGCTACAGCCAGGAGATGAACAAGCACTTGAGTATCCTCTACTACTACATCCTGGTGAACTACAACTAGCACTTGAAGTACCTGATGTACCAGTTGTTCCACTAACTGATTTTTGTATTCCTCCATGAGCATTAATTACTGCTGTTAGTAGTGCTACTGTATTTTTAAATTTAGTTTCAATTCCTTCAAGGTTGTTTTCTATTGCTGCTTTAGCACCAGAGAAATCAAATCCACCTTCGTTATTTGTATCATAGCTTTCAACACTGCTTATTACGTCTCCGCATTTATCAGAAATCTGATCTATGTTATCAGAAACGGAACCTACTTTTGAAGTATCAATATAAAATGCCATAATACACCTACTTTCTAATCTCTATAAGTCAAGTTATCCATTATTAATTTTAAGTTTCTTTCTAAACCTATATTAATTTCATCTTTTTCATATTCTTTGATATCTTTTAATAATTTAAATTTATTAGATTTTGCATAGGCTCCGGCGCCCATACAAATTTGATAAAATTCATTACCTTTTGGTTCAACAAAGAAGGCACTCATTTGTCTTATGAATTTTAGATTATCTTTTGTTCCTGTTAAGATATCTTGAACATATATTTTAAAATCAAAATTTTCATTGTCATAGTTTTTATAATAGACTAAGAATTCGTCATTTCCTTCATATAAAGGACTTCTTTTAGATTCTTCTTTCATTTGATTGATTACTTTTTCTATACGATCATCAAATGATTCGTTTGGTTCTAACATTCCATCGCCTAGAAATTGTTCTAGTGTATTATTTTTTACAGCAACAAAGATAATATTGTTGTTAGGATCTGTTAGATTTTTTTGTACTAATATGAAATCATCTAGAACAGGGACAGATAACAAGTTAAAGTCTATTAGTGTATTCATTTTTTTAGCAACTTTTATTGCGTTTTCTATTTTGGACATTATATCTTTCCCCTTTCTATATTGTCATATCGACAGTTCGATCTGAATCGAACGACCACATACCTTTAGCTTCTCCAGCAATCAAACTAGCATCCCATACTTGATTAGATCTAGTTTCACTAGCTGGATCGGCAACTATTACTTTTCCATCACTAGTTAGACCTCTTAATACTATAAAGTGTCCTCCTGTAGTGAAGTGTCCTGGTGCCATTGACATGATTAATGGCTTACCACTCTTTAAGGTTTCTATTATTTTACTTGAGCTAACGCTTAATTGTTCACATTCTATTCCATAAGCTTTAGCAATATTTGGGAAGAATGACCAATATGTACCATTACCTGGACATCTTCCTCCATGTGCTAAACTCCAGTTTGCTGTTTCTACTGGATCGTGTGTTTCTCCAGTTAAATATGTTAAGACCATAGCCATTGATGTTGGACCACAACCAGCATTGGCAATAGTACTACCATAACCATAACTTTGTTGATAATTATATTGGTAAAAATTAACAAAATCATATAGTTTATAAGCATCTGGTTCTTTAACAGTTACTTGTGATAAATCTATTTTTTTAGATTTAACGCTATCTAATAGCTTAGTTATTTCTGATTTTAACGATTCTAGTTCTTTATTGTAGTTATTAACATTTCTTTGATAAGAACTTACGTCTATTGTTAGTTTTGGATTATTTTGTTTTCTTCTTAATGCTTCCTCATAAGAACTCTTTGCGTTTTCATAGTTCTTTTTTGCAGTTTCCCATTCTTGGTATTTACTTGCAGCTGAAGAAAAATCAGTAAATTGTGACTCTATTGGTCCACTAAATTCACTAACAAATTTGTTAGCTTGACTAACTGCATTTTGTTGGGATTGTCCTTCCCAAACGTCTTTATTTTCTAATTCACTAATCTGTGATTCATATGATGTGAATAGATTCTTTGCTGATGATCCATCGCTTGATATAGTTCCACTTGCTATCATATGACACCTCCCACATCATTGGAAGATTTTCTATCTGTATCGTGATAATTGGCATTAACTCTATCTAAAGTATTAGCACTATTTTCTAGTGTAGATATGTTGTTGTTTGTATTTATATTTATTGCATTCCAAACATCATTAACATATTCTGCTACTGGTCCTTCAAATACACGAGGTTTTTGAATACCTTTAAAGTAGCCATCTGCATTTTCTACTCCTGTTTTCAAGTTAGAACTTGCTTTTCTTATAGTAGATGATCCGTCTTTTAAGTCCCCATAAGAACCAATATTAATATTACTTGTATTATATTCTGACATAAAATCACCTCTATATTCTTATAGATGAAAGTGCTTCTTCTGTTTGTTCTACTGCTGTAGATATTTCACCTAAGTATGATGAAAGTCCACGAATAGTATCTATATCTTGAGCAATTCTTTCATAGTTCTCTTCACTATTACTATCATATTTGTCAGAAGCTTTTCCTGACCATGAAGATAGTTCGGAATTCAAATTGTTTTTACTTGAGTTTAGGTTGCTTTCTAGTTTTGATGCTTCTTCATCTAGTGCTTTTCTAGTTCTAGCTATTTCATCAAAATCTAATGCATATACTGCCATATTACCACTACCCTATCTATATTAAATAGTACCATAATAAGCAATTGTTTTCAATGGAAGTGCCGTTTTTAATTTACTTAATTTTGTTAACTTAATTGTTTTTAAATGTTAAATTTTATATTTTTTTATTTTTTTGCTATAATTCGTTTAGATGTTCTTATTTGAACGGAGGTTTTTTTATGAAATTAGATATAAAGAAATATAAACATATATACATGGTTGGTATTGGTGGTATCAGTATGAGTGGTATTGCTGAAATACTAGTTCATTGGGGCTATGATGTAAGTGGTTCTGATGGAACTAAATCTAGTCAAACTGAATGGCTAGAAAAAAATGGTGTTCATGTTAATATCGGCCAAGTTAGTGAAAATATTACTAAAGATATTGATTTAGTAGTTTATACTGCTGCTATTCACGATGATAATCCTGAATTAGTTAAAGCTAGAGAGTTAGGTATTCCTACTGTTGAAAGAGGAGAATTCCTAGGTGAAATTACAAAACTATATAAAGACACAATTGGTATTGCTGGTACTCATGGTAAAACTACTACTACAAGTATGATTGCTTGTGCTTTCTTAGAAGCAAATTTAGATCCTTCTATTCAAGTAGGTGCTGTATTAAGTAATATAGATGGTAATTATCGTGTAGGACATAGTGATTACTTTATTATTGAAGCTTGTGAATACTGTGAAAGTTATTTAAACTTTAAACAGAGAAGTGCTGTTGTACTAAATATTGATGATGATCATTTAGATTATTTTGGTAATATAGATAATATTCAAAAGAGTTTTGAAAAGTATGTTTCTCATTTACCTGAAGATGGTTATTTAGTAGTAAATGTTGATGATGAGAGATGCTATAACTTAAGACATTCCACTAAAGCACATGTTATTAGTGTTGGTAGTGGTTATAATGCTGATTGGCATTATGAAAATCTAGAGTTTGATGATGAAGGATGTCCAAGTTATGATGCTTACTATAATGGTGAAAGTAAAGGTAGAATTACTTTAAAAGTAACTGGAGTTCATAATGTAATGAATAGTTTAGCTTGTATAGCTTTATGTACTGCATATGGTATAGATATTGATACTATCGCTAAAGCATTATTAAAGTTTGGTGGTGCTTCAAGAAGATTAGAATACAAAGGTGACTTTAAAGGCGCTAGAGTATTTGATGATTATGGACATCATCCTACTGAGATTATGGCTACTGTAAGAGGATTAAAGAATAAGAAATTCAATGAGTCTTGGGTAGTATTTGAAGCTCATACATATAGTAGATTTGCTGAACACTTAAAAGATTTTGCTAAAGCATTAGTTAATTTTGATCATGTTATAATCATGGATACATATGCTGCTAGAGAAGTTAATACTTATGATATTCATGAGGAAGACTTAATTAAGGAGTTAAAGAAGTTAGGTAAAGATTCTATTCACATTTCAGATTATGATGAAATAGTTAAGTACTTAGGTGATAATGTTAAAGAAAAAGATATTATTTTAACATTAGGTGCTGGTAATGTTACTAAAATAGCTACTTTACTTACTAAATAAAGAGAATAGTTGATATTCTCTTTTTTTATTGTGATATAATCAAGTTGGTGATTTCAAATGTTTAAAGACAAGAAAATTTTTATTTTAGGTATGGCTAGAAGTGGCTATGAAGCTGCTAAGTTGTTAGCTAAAGACAATGATGTATTAGTTACTGATATGTCAGAACAAGATGAAAAACAAGTTAAAGAACTAGAAA
>JAFPMR010000176.1 GCA_017411235.1 Bacilli bacterium
ATATTACAAGATTGATAATGTGGGTGCTGATAATTACCAAATAGATTTTACTCAACCATTAGATACTAATAGTTGGTATGTAACTAGTTCTGTTAATCAAGATTATCCTAATGTTAAATATACTGCAGATGTATATATTAAAGTTCCTATGGAAGATAGATTTAGTGTTACTTTAACTGGTACTAGAAATTATAATACTTCTATAGATGGTACATTAGAACTTGATATGTATAAGGGTCAACTTATTGATACAGAATTAGAAATTCCTCGTACTGGAAATGGTAATCCTCATAAAATAAGTGAGTATACTTGGTATCTTGATCAAGATAAAACTAAACAAGTTAATTTAAATAATCTTCCTATTACTGAGGATTTACAATTATATGGGTATAGATAAAAGACGATAATATCGTCTTTTTCTATTGTTTCTAATGTGTTAAAATGTTATAATTTTATATAGTAGGGGGCTTCTAAGTGAAGCATGAAGGTTAGTGATGTTATGGCAGTTAAAAAAGGAAAAAGTATGTGTTTCTTTTCAGCTAAAGGTGGAGTAGGTAAAACTACTAATATACTTAATTTAGCTGGTATTTTTGAGCAATTAGAGAAACGTGTACTAATTATAGATATGGATTTATATAGTGGTGGTATTGCTGCTTATTTAAATCGTAAAAATGATAAGAATATCTATACTTTATGTTTTGATTTAATGAATGGGACTTTTAAGGATTTCAATGATTATGTAGTTAAAGTTGATAATTACATAAATATTTTGTGTGCACCAAAAGATCCTAGAGATGCTAATAAAGTAGATGCTACTTTTGTTAAAGACATTATTGAGATGGCTGAAGCTAACTATGATGTAGTACTAGTAGATACTAATCATGCTTTAAATGATATAAACCTTACTGTTTTAGATAGTGTTAATGAAATAACTTTCTTTGTAACTAATGATCCAATAGATTTAAAGAATATGAGAAGTTTACTATCTATACTTGATAGTTTAGGATTTAAGAATTATGGAATCTTATTAAATAATAGTAGAGATCCTTTTAAATCATATTTTAGTTTATATGAGATTAGAAAACTAATAAATCATGATATTAATTATTCTTTATCAAGTGATTTATTCTTAAGAGACATGGAAAGAATGGTTATGCGAGGTGCTATTGTTTCCTTGGATAAGAAATTCGCTGAAGTTATGCCAGGAGATTATAAGACATTCGTAGTTATGGCTACTGATTTATTAGAAAGGAGTTATAACGATGAGTAGAATATTAGAAGAGTTTAATATTAAAACTAAAAAGGAAGTTGCTCCTAGTGATTATGATTTATTTACTGATAAAGATCTTTTAGACGAATATCGTGTAAAGATTTTAGAGGACTTGAGTGATAAAGGATTAAATAAATCAAATGTCGATGCCGATTTGATTAACTTAGAAATAGATGAAATAGTAACAGATCGTGATTTAAGTAATAGTGAGAGAATTTCATTATTTAATTTAATAGAAAATGAAGTTAATAGTAATGGACCTTTAAATGAATTATTACAAGATGACAATGTTACGGAGATAATGGTTAATAGTCCTTCAGATGTTTATATTGAAATAGATGGTAATATTGAGAAAGATGATTCAATATCATTTGTTAATGATGAACATATAATTAGAACTATTAATAGATTAATTGAACCAGTTGGTAAAACTATTGATGTTAATAATCCAATGGTTGATGCTAGATTAGAAGATGGTTCGAGAATAAATGCTGTTATTCCACCATTATCTAAGAATCCAGTTATTACAATTAGAAAATTTAAAAAGAATATTGTTACAATGGATGATTTAGTTGCTAATGGAACTTTAACTCCATATATGGCAGAGTTCTTAGAAGTAGCTGTTAAGGCAAAATTAAATATCTTAGTAGCTGGTCCATCTGAGATATATATAGAAATTGATGGTAATTTAATAAGAGATGATAGTATATCATTTATTAACGATGAACATATCATAAGAACTATTCAAAGATTAATTGAGCCAATGGGAAGAACGATTGATTCATCTTCGC
>JAFPMR010000177.1 GCA_017411235.1 Bacilli bacterium
ACTTTGATGGCTATAATGGTACTATCAAAGGAATAGATGGTAAAGAATATCTATTAATGAAAAAAGAAATAATACCTCCCCAAGAATTACATGAAAACGACAAAGTATGCTTTGAACCAGAACACTTTCAAACTATAGAAACAGAAGAAGATATCGCTAGATTTGTTAAGAAACTAGAAAAAAAGAGCAAATAGCTCTTTTTTTATGTCAATAGAAGCCCCTAAAATAAGGAATTTAGGTACATATTTACTCTAATATGGTAAAATATATGTTAGAAATGGCAGTTTTTATATGCCTTAAAAAGGTGATTATATGTTTGAATACGAAGGTATTAAAATTAATTACAAAGACTATGGCAAAAAAGATGGAAATGTAATCGTCTATCTACATGGTTGGGGCCAAAATATTGAAATGATGGAACCTATAGCAAATCCATTTCAAGATACCCATCGTTTAATAATTTTGGACTTACCAGGATTTGGTAAATCTGAAGAACCAAAAAGTGTTTGGTCATTAGAACAATATGCTGATATGGTTCATTCATTACTAGAATCATTAGGTATTAAAAAAGCCAATCTAATAGGTCATTCATTTGGTGGCAAGATATCAATCATCTATGCTTCCAAATATGAAGTAGAAAGAATGATACTTTTAGCAAGTCCATTTGAAGTAAAAATAAAAAAGCCATCTCTAAAAATAAGAATCTTAAAGAAATTAGCTAAAATACCAGGTATTGGTCCAATAGCTAATAAGATAAAACAAAAAATGGGTTCAACAGATTATAAGAACGCAACCCCTATGATGAGAAACATCTTAGTAAAACATGTTAATACAGACTTAACAGAAACAGCTAAATTAATTAAATGTCCAACATTTATAATTTGGGGAGATGTAGATGCTGCTGTACCAGTTGAAGATGCTTATAAATTAGAAAAATTAATTCCTGATAGTGGATTAACTATTTATGAGAATTGTACTCATTATGCTTACTTAGAAAGATTAAATCAAACAAATGCAATAATAAAATCATTTATTAAATAGGAAGTGATAATATGTTAGGATTATTCCTTGCAACAATCTTACTATATATAGTTCATATCTATATAATTAGTACTAGATCATTACATATGTTACAACAAAATAGATACAATAGAGGATTTAGATATATTAAGTGGATTATAAGAAACTATAAAGAACTATTTCTTAATATCAATTTATTATTCTTAGTATTTATTATTTGTATACTAGGATCATCTGTATCTTATACACCATACTTATTTGTAAGTATCTATGTCTTTATAACATTTGCTTTTATTCTAGACAGAAAAAAAGAAACAACTAAATTACCATTAAAATATACAGCTCGAATAAAAAGACTAATGGTAACAGAATATATTATTTATTTAATACCAATTATCATAATGTTAATAAATTTCGATGAAGAAAATCTTGCTGTTTATTATCTAATCTTAGGATTTATGTCTTACATAAATCACTTCATAGTATTATTTATTAACTTTGTTAATCGTCCAGTAGAATACATGGTATCAAAACACTTTGAAAAAATGGCTACTGATAAATTAAAATCAATGACTAACATGGAAGTAATAGGAATTACAGGAAGTTATGGTAAAACAAGTACTAAGAATATCATTAATGATATCTTATCTGTTAAATATAATGTTTATAAGACACCATCTAACTTCAATACACCATATGGTTTAATGATTACTATAAATGAACACTTAGATAAATATAATGACTTCTTTATAGCAGAAATGGGAGCTTGCAAAGTAGGAGATATTAAAGAACTATGTGATTTAGTACATCCTAAATATGGTGTTCTAACACGTATAGGTTTAGCTCACTTAGAAACTTTTGGTTCAGAAAAGAATATTGAAGATACTAAATTTGAACTAATAGAATCTCTACCTAGTGATGGTTTAGGTATCTTAAATGGTGATGACGAAAAACAATTAAATCATGTAATAAAGAACAACTGCAAGATTAAATGGATAGGAATTGATAATACTAATGTTGATTGCTATGCTAAAGATCTTAAACTTTCACCTAAAGGTACAACATTCAAAGTAGTATTCGCTAATGATAAAGAAGAATATGAATTTACTACTAAACTATTAGGTAGAAATAATATCTATAATATCCTAGGAGGAATTGTACTAGGAAGAGAACTAGGAATAACTATTCCTGAATTACAAAAATCAGTTAAGATGGTAGAACCAGTAGAACATCGTTTATCAATGACTAAGTATTATGACATCAATATAATCGATGATGCTTATAATTCAAATCCTATGGGTTCTAAAATGGCCCTAGAAGTACTAAATATGATGCCAGGTAAACATATTGTTGTAACACCAGGTATGATTGAAGTTGGAGCCAAAGAAGATGAAGTAAATAAAGAATTCGGAAGACAAATAGCAGATAATGTCGATGAAGCAATCTTAATAGGTGAAGAAAAAACAAAACCAATCTATGAAGGGTTAATTGAAAAAGGCTTCCCTAAAGAACATATTCATGTTCTAAACGATGTCTTAGATGCCTTCCCATTAATGATGAAATTAAAAGATAAAGATACATATGCGCTACTTGAAAATGACTTACCAGATTCATTTAGTGAAAAAATAAGGAGTGATAAAAAATGATAAAAGTAGGAGTAATATTTGGTGGTGAATCAGTAGAACACGAAGTAAGTATTATTACTGCTGTTCAAGCTATGTCTTACATGGATAAAGACAAATACGAAGTAGTACCTATTTATATCTCTAAAGATAGAAATTGGTATACTGGTGAATGTTTAAAAGACATGGCTACATACAAAAACTTAGAGAATGTACCAAATCTAGCTACAGAAATAACTTTAACTAAAAATGGTCAAGATTTTGTACTACAAAGAAAAAAAGGTTTATTCAATAAAATAGTTAATACTATTGATGTTGGATTTCCTATCGTTCATGGTAAAGGAGTAGAAGATGGTTCCCTAGCAGGTTATATTGAATCTCT
>JAFPMR010000178.1 GCA_017411235.1 Bacilli bacterium
ACAAAAAAAATAGGAGTTGTCCCCCTGAGAACAACTCCAAAAAGAATAAAAAGGGGTTGGCTAGTGTGATACTAGCACCAATTCGCCGTTAAGTGAATTGGTACTTAATATACTAATCGGAGACCCCTTTTTTGTCAACAAAAATATGCATTTTTTTGAAGTTTTTTTCATCTTTTTTTTGTAGGTATAATCTACACTTAAAATGATAATTTTTATTATAAATAATTTTTATTATAAAGGGCATTTTTAAGGGATTTTATATATATTTATGATAAAATGATTATAGGTGGTGATGATATGGATATTAGTAATTTATACGGTGTTGGACCTAAATCTATAGAATTATTATCAAAATTAGGTATTTATACTATTAATGATTTAATAGAATATTATCCATATCGTTATAATTTAATTAAGATAGTACCTTTAATAGAAGCGCATCCTGAAGAAACTGTTACTATTAAGGGTATAGTAGATACAGAACCTAGAGTTAGTTATATTAAGAAGAATCTAAATAGAATGTCTTTTAGATTAAATACAGATGGTTATTTAGTTAATGTAACTATATTTAATAGAGCATTTTATAAAATGCATTTAAAACTAGGTAGAGTAATTAATGTAATAGGCAAGTATGATAGAAAGAATAATACTTTTACTGCTAGTGATATTAAGTTTGAAATAATACATGGATCTAAAATAGAACCAGTTTATCATTTAGTAAGTGGTGTTACTAGTAGAAGTATTAATAAGTTAATAAATGAATGCTATAAGATGAATATAGATTTAAATGATTATATTCCTTCTTATATTGTTAATAAGTATGAATTTATTAACAAGTTAGATGCTACTAAGTATATGCATAATCCTGATAATAGTGAACATATGAAGAAAGCTAAGTTAAGATTAATATATGAAGAATTCTTTAAGTTTATGTTTAAAACTAATTATTTAAGATATAGATATGATTTAAATAATGTTGGTTTAGAAAGAAATGTAAATAGAGAAGATGTAGATAAGTTTGTATCTTCTTTACCATTTGAGTTAACAGAAGATCAGAAAACTGCTGTAGATGATATATATAATGATTTAGTAAGACCTAAAAGGATGAATAGATTAGTATTAGGTGATGTTGGTAGTGGTAAAACTGTTGTTGCAATAATTGGTTTATATATTAATTATTTAGCAGGTTATCAAGGTAGTATGATGGCACCAACTGAAATACTAGCAAGACAACATTATGCTAATGTTACTAATATGTTTAAAGATACTGATATTAAAGTAGCATTATTAGTTGGTAGTATGAAAGTTTCTGAAAAGAAAAAAGTATATCAAATGTTAGAAAATGGTGAAATAGATATCTTAATAGGTACACATGCTTTAATTAGTGAAGGTGTAACATTTAAGAACTTAGGATTTGTAATAACAGATGAACAACATCGTTTTGGTGTTAATCAAAGAAGTAATTTACAAAACAAAGGAGTACTTAGTGATGTATTATATTTAAGTGCAACACCAATACCTAGAACATATGCTTTAACTTTATATGGAGATATGGATACATCCATTATTAAAACAAAACCTAGTGGTAGAAAAGAGATAATAACGAAGTTAGTTAAGCATAAAGATATTAAAGATGTATTGAGTATTATGTTAAATGAAATAAAAGAAGGACATCAAATATATGTAGTAGCTCCTTTAATAGAAGATGAAGAAGGGGAATCTAATTTAAATGATGTTGTTAAATTAAAAGAAAAGTTTGATATGGCTTTCAATAATAAAGTAAGAGTAGAGATCTTGCATGGTAAGATGAAGAACAGTGATAAAGATGCCA
>JAFPMR010000179.1 GCA_017411235.1 Bacilli bacterium
GTATGCTTATGTAGATGGCAATACAATTTTCTATACAACTAAAGGTGTGGAAGCATCTAAGATGAGTAACGAAGAAAGATTGTCTTATGTTTATGATTATTTAGTTAAGAATGGTAAAACTGAGGCGTCAACTTTAACTGCCGGATATGGATCTAATAATTGTCTAAATCAATTTGCTATAGATCCTAGTGGCACTATTTATAGTTATAGTAATGTTTGTAGTGTTACTAGCGTTAATAGAGATTTATTCTCTGAAGTTAATACTCAATATTTTAATGATGAATTAATTGATACTAGTGTTAATTTCACAAATAGTGAAGGCAAGTTATGTATTGTTAGTGAAAATGACTATATTTGTGGTCAAGAGTTAAATAGTGAGTTAGTAAGTGGTAAACTTGAACCTAAATTTACTATTGTTAAAGTTACTAAAGAAGAAGGTACTATAGTTATTTATGATAAAGGTTATTTAATGGATACTAGAAGTACTATTATTAACCCAGATGATGGATATGATAAATATTACTTACATTCAACTGATAGTACTGAATACTATTATGAATTAAAGAACGCTGATAATCTAACGTTTAAACATACATTTACTTCTAGCGATAGAGTTAATTATTATTATGTTTCTTCAGAATTAGTAAAAGAATAACTATTTGTTATTCTTTTTTTATGATAGAATATAATAGTATAGTAGGGTGATAGACATGAATGATTTTGAGATGCCAAAATTAAAAGTAAAATTGTCCAAATTCGAAATAGATGATTTAAGGAAACAAAAGAAAACTAAGAAGATTGTTATCTTTTCTGTTTTAGTAATTCTTTTAGTAGTAGGTGGATTAATTTTTGGTATCGCTTCATTAAAAAAAGAGAGTGTAGTTCTCTTTAATGAGACTAGCATTGCTTCTATAGATGTTTTATCTTACAAACAAGAAGACGATATTATAAATATATCTTTAAAGGCTTCTAATGACCAAGAATTTTGTACATATTCTTTAGAAGAAGTTGATAAAGAATCCTTAAGTTTTGAAAAAATAGTAGATGGATATTGTAATGTTACTGTTCCATTTAAAAAGACTTTTATTTATTTTAAGAATAAAAGCGGAATTATAAGTGAACCTTTAGAACTTGATAATTATGTAGTAGATTTTAAGATGGATGAAAAATATTATCTTCCATTAGGAAAAGAAGGTACAATCTTAAAAGATATGATTGTAGTTGGTAATCCTACTATAGAAGTAGAATCAAGTACGGAAGCTATTAATTTAAATGGATTTGAGTATTTATCAAATACTAATGGAAAAACTACTATTACAGTTAAAAATGGTACTCTTCAATCTAAGAGTGCTGAGGTTACTGTAACAAGTACAATAGTTGAAATGCCAAAAGAATTTAATGCTAAGAAGAGTTATTTAGCATGTGAACAATTTACTGAGGAAGAAGCTCAATTATTAGATGAAATATTAGCTTATAGGATTGCACAAGCTGGATATGGTACTAGAGCAGGAGCAGTTGCTGCTGCAAGGTTCTTAACATTAGAGTTCCCATATAAGATTTCTTACTATTTTGAAAATGGTAGATTAAATGGTACTGGTACTCACTATGTAGATGGTGAAGGAAGATATTATCATCAAGGATTATATTTAAGTAAGAGTAAATATGATCAATTAGTACCTGGTGCTAAATTACAAGGACCACAAATGTGGGGCTGTAAGATGAAGAGTTACGAAGATGATAGAGTTAACGGATATATACCTGGCGGTAAGTATCCTAATGGATTAGATTGTTCTGGTTTTGTTTCATGGACTTTATATAATGGTGGATTTGATGTTGGTGATGGTGGAGCTGGAGAATCTCCATACATTGATGGTCAAATGACTGATACAGGTAAATATATGAGACTAACTCAAGGAATGATTGATAGAGGAGAAGTTAGAGTAGGAGACCTACTTAATATCTATGGTCATATAGCAATTATTGCTGGAGATGATGGTGAAAACTTCTATGTAGCTGAATCCTTAAATAATTACAAAGGTGTTATTTTAAAGAAATATTCTAAGAAGAAAGTTATTCAATCTTTCCCTTACGTAGTATTAATGGATGAGGTATATAAGAGTGATGGTAATTTAACTAATATGTGGTATTAGGAGGGTTTATGGATCGAAAGATACTATTAAAAAAGATACTTGAATATTTTAAAGTAAAAGATATTCCTGATAATCTTAATGAGATGAAAAAAATATATAAAGATCTTGTTCTTTCTTTAGAAGATTATGATATCCCAGAAGATATTTTATTAGTAGAAGATAGATATTTAAGATTAGAATTAATCAACAAGAAATTAACTGATGGAGAAAAATATAATCCTATTAATGTTAATCTTGATGGTAATTATGAACATGGAAATATTGTAGCTTTATGGCAAGGAGATATTTCTAGTATTTATGCAGATGTTTTGATTAATCCAGTTAATAGTAATTTTGATTTAGATAAAAGTAATAAACTTTATTTAAATGCTGGTATGAGACTTCGTAAGAAGTGTTTAGATTTAATAAAAGATAAGAAATTAAATCCAACTGAAATACTTATTACAAGAGCTTATAACTTGATTAGTGATTTTATTATTCATGTTGTACTTCCTAGTGATGATAATTATGATGTTGAACTAGCAATGTGTTATTTTAATGTACTTGAATGTGCTAATAATAATATTGCTAAAACAGTTGTTTTAAGAGACATTAGTAATAACAATAGTAAAGAAGTATTAGTTAAAGAAATTATGAAATATTTAGATAAAGATAATTGCCATTTAGAAAAGGTAATTATTGCAGCTGAAAAAGATGAAGATTTTGAAGAATATTTAAATATTTTAGAAAAATATAAAGAGACTACTGTGTAGTCTCTTTTTTAATATTCAAAATAATTTAACATATTTGGATTATCACATTCAATTCCTGTAGCATAGTCATCATTAGGTATTATTTTTTTTAAACTGTTGAATTCTTTTCCGTTATATAAGACTTCATTAACTCCTTTGATAATTTCTATTGCTTTTAATACACTTTTATTAAATAAACTATCAAATGAATCGTTGTATTTCTTTTCTTTAAAACATGGATGATTCCATTCTTTATGCTCATTGTTTAACCAGTCAATATTAGGTTTTAATAAATGAGTGCTATAAGATGACATATAACCATATTTATGTTTTGTTATAGTATCTATAAATAGGTAGATAGCTCTTTTTATGCCAAATCTGTCATTTACTACAACAGAGTTTATAAAACGACATCCTTTTATGCTTTTTTGCATTTCTATACCAATGTTTTTATCACTATATGTTTTTTCATAAACTTGGTTTATTAATTCAATTAATTCGTTACTTAGTTTAGTCTTTTTAAGTATTTCTTTATTTAGATTACATTTATTATATTTTCTATGAAAATACTTTTCATAGTATATAGCATCTAAATCTTTTTCTATATGGTTATGTTCGCCTTTGTATTTATGAGTCCATTTTTCATTTTTTCTGTAAACCCCAGTTTTATAAATAATGTATGGATGACATACTGTATCAAGTGAATAATGGGTGATAATTCCATATAAGAAAGCTATTATTTCGTGATTGTTTTCTAACTTATTTTTCTTTATTTCTTTGATTATATTAAAGATAAATTCTTGTGTATTATGATGATGTGCATAATGACCTAATTTGCTGGCTTTTTTGTTGAAAAGATTATAAAAAAGTAAGTCATGACTTTGAGTAAAAGTATTATATGTATTTTTATAATCCTTGATATAATCTTGTTCTTTTTTAGATAATTTTGTATATACATTTTCTGAATGAACAAAATGAGTTGTTATAGATGGCATAAAATATCACCTTCCTTAACATTATATCATGTAATATTTATTTATTTCACTTATTTATTGTGTTATAATAAACTCGAATAATAGGGTGTGATGCTAGATGATCAAAACGTTTAAAACTATTGATGAGCAAATAGAAATCCTTAAAAGTAAAGGTCTTGAGTTCAATGACCTTGATTACGCAAAGGACGTTCTTTTGCGTGAGAATTATTTCTTTTTAAGTGGTTATAGGCATCTATTCCTTAAGTCACCTAAAGATAGAATGTTCTTACCGGGGACTACATTTGAAGAATTATATGCAATGTTTAATTTTGATAGACAAATAAGAAATATATTCTTTAAGAATATTCTTATTGTAGAAAATAATGCTAAGAGTATATTCTCTTATCAAATATCTAGAAAATATGGTATTAAGGAAAAGGATTATTTAAATCCTCATAATTTTGATAAAAGTGGAGATAAAGCAAGACAAGTAAATGATTTGTTGAAGAAGATTAAGAGACAAATTAGAGTTAATGGTGGTCAACACTCAGCAACAATGCACTACATAAGTAATTATGGTTATGTTCCTTTCTGGGTAGTTGTTAAAGTTTTATCATTTGGTCTTATTTCTGAATTATATACAATAATGAAGAATGAAGATCAAAAGGATATAGCTAAGGTATATGGTATAGATGTTGAAGACTTAATGGTTTATATGCCAATACTTGCTAACTTCCGTAATCTATGTGCTCATGAAGATATAATGTATGATCATAAGACACAAAGAAGAATAGATGATAATCAATATCATTCATATTTGGAGATTCCATTAATGGATGGGGAATATATATATGGTAAAGATGATTTATTTGCTTTAGTAATTATCTTAAAGAGATTATTAAGAGAAGAAGATTTTACTTTATTAATTAATGAATTATCATATGAATTAGATATATTAGGAGGTAAAATTCATACTATCGAAATAGATAAAGTATTAGATAGAATGGGATTCCCTTCAAATTATAGAAAGATTGCGAGGATAGATGAATATGGAAGTCAATAGTTATGTTCAAAATCCTGATGGAACAACACAGGTCATTGTTCAAAAGAAACGCGTGTCTTTGAAACTTTCAGTAGTTATTATAATAGCTATGGTTTTGTCTGTTTTAGCAGGAGCTGCTGGTATTCTAATTTTATTAAAAGTGAATCCTAATTTTGCTAGGAATTCTGTTACTAATATTAATAGAAGTGAGGAAGTAGTTACTGTAACAGATAAAGGAATTGCTGATGGTGTTCAAAATATTTATGATTCAGTAGTTATTGTAAGAACTTATACAAGAGATACCTTGGTAGCTACTGGTACTGGATTTATCTATAAGCAAGATGGAGATAAGTATTATCTATTAACTAACTATCATGTTATTTCTGGAGGAGATAACGTAGGTGTTCAATTCACCAATGGTGAAGAATACAAAGTAGAAGTTAAAGGTGGAGATAAATACGCAGATATAGCTGTATTAGTATACTCTGGATCACTTGAATTAAAAGTTGCTAAAATTGGTTCAAGTGACGATATGAGAGTTGGAGATACTGTGTTTGCTATTGGTGCTCCATTAGATAGTGAAGTTTATTCTTGGAGTGTTACTAGAGGTGTTTTATCTGGTAAAGATAGATTAGTAGAAGTTAGTACAAATAATAATAGTACATCTGACTGGATAATGAAGGTTATGCAAACAGATGCTGCTATTAATAGTGGTAACTCAGGTGGACCTTTATGTAATGTTAATGGTGATGTTATAGGTGTTACTAACATGAAACTTGTTAACAGTGGTGTTGAAGGTATGGGATTTGCTATACCAGTGGAAGATGCTATTAAATTTGCTGATGCACTAGTTAGCGGTGAAGATGTTTCTAGACCTTATATTGGTATTACAATGATAGACGCTAATAACAGAAGTAATGCTTCTAGATATGGTATTAGTCCTCGTACTGGTGTTATTGTAGAAAATGCCAGTGCTGGTTCTCCTGCAGAAAAAGCTGGTTTAACAGCTGGTGATGTTATAATCGGTATTAACGATGATGAAATAGTTAGTGTTGCATCTTTAAGATATACTCTTTATAAATATAAAGCTGGAGATACTATTACAGTTAAGTTTATTAGAAGTGGTTCTGAGAAGACTACTAAATTAACTTTAGTTGCAAATAATTAAAAAATCGAATGATATATTCGATTTTTTTTATTGTTATGTTATAATACTTTTGCATTTGGGGTGATAAATGTGAAAATAGGTTTTATTTCTTTGGGATGTTCTAAGAACTTGGTTGTTACCGAGGAAATGATAGGTATGTTTAAAAAACATAATTTTACTATTGTAGATGATCCAGAAGAAGCTGAAATATTATTAATTAATACTTGTGGTTTTATAGAATCTGCTAAAGAAGAAGGTATTCAAACAATACTAGAAATGGCCGATTATAAGAAGAAAAATTGTAAGTATTTGATAGTTACTGGATGTTTAGTAGAAAGATATATTAAAGAATTAGAAGAAGAGATTCCAGAAGTAGATTTATTTGTTAAGATTTCTGATTATAATATGTTATGGAATAAAATATCTAATTTAATTAATAAAAAAGAGTCAGAAGATCAATTGAATTTTATGGATAGAGTATTAACTACTGGAGATATAATGGCTTATTTGAAGATTGCTGAAGGATGTAGTAATTATTGTACTTATTGTGCTATTCCATATATTCAAGGTAAGTATATTTCTAGAAAATATGAAGATATAATTGAGGAAGCTAAATCATTAGCTAAAAAAGGTATTCAAGAGTTAGTTGTAATAGCTCAAGATACTACTAAATATGGAGTAGACTTATATGGTCATAGTAGATTAGCTGAATTACTATCAGATTTAGAAAAAATAGATGGTATTAAATGGATTAGATTTTTGTATTCTTATCCCGAAACTATTACTGATGAATTAATCGATGTAGTTAAGAACAGCAAAAAAATATGTCATTATTTTGATTTACCTATTCAACATATATCAGATGATGTATTAAAGAGAATGAATAGAAAAAGTGATAAGAAATCTATCTATGATTTAGTTTCTAAATTAAGAAAAGAAATACCTGATGTTATTCTTAGAACTACTTTAATAGTTGGATTCCCCGGTGAAACAGAGGAAAACTTTAATGAATTATGTGAGTTTGTAGATTCATGTAAGTTTGATAGATTAGGTGCTTTTTCTTATAGTGCAGAAGATGGTACACCTGCTGCTAAATTCCCTAATCAAATACCTGAAAACATTAAAGAACAAAGAAGAAATAAGATTATGGAAATTCAACAAAGAGTTAGTTTAGAAAACTTGAAAAAACGTATTGGAAATAAATATACTTGTTTAATAGAAAATATCACTGAAGATGGAGATTATTTAATAGGAAGAAGCTATATGGATGTCCCTTCTGAAGATGGAGTTATTTATATAGAAAATGATAACGATACAATGATTAATGAATTTGTAGATGTTGTTATTACTGATTCTTCTGAATATGATTTACTTGGCAAAGTAGATGTATAGTGAAGTTATTAATAAGGATATGTAATAAACTATCATGATATAATATTATTGAAACAAATATTATTAGGTAGCGTATTATAATCTTTGCTTCATAAATTAATTACTTCAAACCGATACAACTTAGAAAACTAGTAGCGATTTTTGATAATAGAAATATGTTGCCGATTTATTATGTTTTTGTTATCAAATATTTACGAATAAAAAGTCTTTTATAAAGACTTTTTTTTGTTGTAATGTTATAATAAAGTAGAGAATAATAGGTTGGTGGTAGTGATGGTACAATTATCGGAATCATTAAGTACATACGTTAGAAGGGAACTTAAAATAAGTGATCCTACTAAGACTTCTTTTACGGAAGAAGAATTAGCAGGTGTTTCTTATGCATCTATATCTAAAGATGATATGGATGTTATTAAGTATTTTAGAAATCTATCTGTATTAGATTTAAATCATTATCCTTCTATTACTAGTGAAGATCTTAAATTAATTGGAGAATCTATTCCATCTATTATTAGTTTAAAAATAAAAGAACAAAATTCTTTGTATCGTATAGATTTAAGTCCTTTTAAAAATCTTGTAGAGATTGCTATTATTCATAATGATAATTTAGTTCAAGTTGAGAATATGCCTAATAAAGTTAGAAGATTTACTTTTTATGATAATAAGGAGTATAAAAATGTTCAACAGCTTGTTTATTATCTCGACGGAAGCGAGATTTTAAGGCCTACTATTGATTTTATTTATTATATTGGATTAAGAAGAAATTTAATTGATAATGATGTCTTCAATAATATTACATGGGTTGAATCTGAAGGCTTAAGATTCTTTAATGTACATGAATATTCTAAAACAGAAATAGATTTTGTTATGGATTGTATTTCTTCAATAGCATCAAAATACACTTATGTTAATGATACTCCTTTAGAAAAGTTTACTGTTTTATATAAATGGATGTTAGAGAATGTTGAGTTTGTTAACGAAGATGAAAAGAATTCAAATTACGCAATTCCTAATAATACATATAAAGTATTTAATACTAGAACTGGTGGAAGATTATCATATGCTAGAGCATTCCAAATGTTATTAACATATGTTGATATTGAATCTACTGCTGTATATTCTTATGGAGCTTTAGATTCTATAGGTTTCTACAATGGCAATAAAGTGTTCTCTTTATTTGGTACATCTGATTATTCTTTAATTAGAATATGTATAGATGGAGAAAACTATTATTGTGATGTAGCTTGGGATTCTATTATAGATAATTATAAGTATTCTGATGCATTAAGATTATTCTTGGTATCTAAAGATGAATTAGGTTTAAGACATAGATTTGTTGGAGAAGGTAATATTATTAATAGTTATTCTTATCCAGGGGATGATGCTGCAGACTTAGTTATGTTTGCTACTTATAGAATTGATGAAGTAGATAAACTATTTGGCGAATTAGAAAAATTAGATGGTTTAATACTAGCTGTTGATGTAGAAAAATCTATATTAAAAAGTATTATTGATGCTAGAGAGCTAAATAAAGCATATAAGTTTGAACAAGAAAAAGAAGCTTTATTATTATCTGTTGATTCTGAAGATATTAAGAAAAATGAATTATTAAGAAGAAAAGCAGCTATTATTAAAGAGAATTCTAAAGTATTAATGGAAAACTATATTGAAGGCAATGATGTTAAAGAATATTTAAAAGAGAAGAAAGAAAACTATATGATTTCTAATTCTTTATATAGTATATTGTCTAATTTATGAGGTTATTATGAAAGAGAAAATAATTGAATTTGCTAATAAACTTAGAGCAGTAGATTATAAGTTAGTAGGTTCATCATATGCTGGATATATAGGAAAAGAAATATATGAAGTTACTTTAGCTAATGGTGCTGTTAAAAGGGTAGAAAGAATTATTAAAAATAAACAAGATGGTGATGCAGTAGTTATAATTCCTGTTACTAAGGAAGGAAAATTTGTTATTATAGTTCAATCAAGACCAAATATGATTGATACTGATGGAGTAGCAATAGAATTCCCAGCAGGAATGGTTGATCCTGGTGAAGAATTTGTTGATTCTGCTAGAAGAGAGTTACTTGAAGAAACAGGATATACTTGTTCTAGTTTAGAAGAGATTGAATTTCATTATCAAGATCAAGGATGTAGTAATGCTGTTATAAAGACTTTTGTAGCTAATGATTGTGAGAAAAGAGAAAATCAAAAATTGGATCCTGATGAAATGTTACAAGTTTTAGAAGTTACTCTTGATGAGTTAGTTGAATTATTAGATAATGGTTCAATTAATGATGCTAGTACTAAGTTAGGTATTCTTACTTATTTAAGACAAAATAAAAAGGACTAGAGTCCTTTTTTTATTATGTCATATAATTCTAGCCAGGAAGTTGTTTTTAGGCCATTATAGCTATCTATATTGTTAAACATGATACATTTAACATGATACTTGTTTGCTTCTTCTATTTGTGCTATATCGTTGTCTATTAATAAATCGATATTCTTCTTTTTACAATAGTGACCTTTATTTTTAATGTTAGTATAGATGATATCGATAGGTATATTGTTTTCTTTAAACCAAGTTTCTAATCTTTTATGAAGATCTTTATATTTATAATCTGGTCTTGATGTTATTACACATAATTCATGACCGTCTTCTTTTAGTTTATTTGTTATAAGAGAAGCATTTTCTTTAAATGTTGGATAGAATAGTTGCTCTCTATATTGATCCCAATAGTCTTCTATGTATCTAAAGCCAAAGGTATTGATGTTTTTAGGAATCTCATCAGTATAGTCAGGATTTGGATTATTGTGATGATATTCTTTCCAATAAGACTTTTGTAATTCGATTGTGTTTGTTAATGTGTCATCAATATCTATTCCTATGCGCATAAAATCACCTTGATTTATTATAGCATAAAAGACGTAATTATTTATTACGTCTTTTTCTAATAACTAAGATAATTACTAGTACTACAAATAATATTAATACCAGTATCTGACCGGTAGATAATATTCTCTCTTTAGGAGCGTTGTATTCATTGTTTCTATTTATTTCTATCTTGATTGGATGATCTTCATAATTATCTTTGTTGATTATCCAAGTATATTTATTTTTATCATGTTTATCAGCATTAGAAGAGATTATTTCATATCTACTTGTTATATTAATGGTTATTTCTTTACTATTAGGATAATAAGAGCCACATAAGAATTCTTGTGATGTTGATAATCTGATTGAATTAGCATCATATTTGAAATCAAAGTCTTCATAACATCTTCTTAGTTGAGACATGGCATCATATTCATCATAATTGAAATCATATGTATAACGATATCCGGTTATTTTATCTGTAGTATATAATTCTCTTTGGTAGAAATCATATCCGTTTTCCCAATCGAGAATTAAATCGTTTATTTCGTTTTCTTTTTCAGTATTAGCATTATTTATTATGGAACTGTTTTCGTATATTTCAATGGAATCATGGATTTTTTCTTTATCAAAACTAACATTGTAGTTTGCACTACAACCTGTTAATAAGATAGACATTATCAACAATGTAATTTTCTTTTTCATACTATCACCTAACATGATGCATTACATGAACCAAAATTACCACCATTTACTTGAGCTGGTTCGATGTGCCATGGTTCCCAATTCATTCTAAATTTTAATCCATAATTACCGGCATTAGCGTGTGCCCATTTTGCTGCAGCATTACAGTCCCATCCACCGCTACAACTTGATCCATTAAATTTTAAGTCGGCTGCAATTCCAAAACCATGTCTAGATCCTCCTGGGCATGCTACCCATTTACTTCTAGTACTACATGGTCTTGTTGATTTATCCCATAGTGATCTTTGACTTGAATATGATCGCCAACCACTACTTACGGTTATTTTATAACCAGCTGCATTTGCGGCTTGGATAAATTTATTTAATCTTTCCCAGAAGACTGGATTAAGCCCATATTGACCCGATTGTTTTGGAATGTCTGCTTCGCTTGTTGCTCTTTTATTTGGAATAGTAAATACTCCATTGGAAACTGTAACGCTTCCAAATGTTCCACTTCCTCCTGGATTAACTGTTGTTCCACCTGAATCTCCTGGATTTGTTCCTGTGGTTCCACCATTATTTCCAGTTGTTCCACCATTATTGTTTCCAGAGGGTTTGTTTTTTTCTTGCCATTCTTTAAATGCTTCTTCTTTTTGCTGTTTTATCTTAGCTTCTTCGTTTGCTATTCTTTTTCCAGCTTCTTTATATTCTGCTTCTCTTTTATTAGCAGCTGCAGTTTGTTCTTGATTATATTGTATTTTTAGTTGTTCTATTTTCTCTTTACTAGCTCCGTTGTAATACTTTAATAAGGTATCCGGTTGATATCCATCTATTAATGACATCGTGTAATTAATTGTTGATGGTATTATAAAGATTATTAGACCAGCTATGATTCTATCAAAAGCTTTCTTAACATTCTCTTTTGCTTCATCTGGTTTGAATACTATTTTATATATATCACTAAAACATAGTATTGCTATCATTAATGGTACAAATATACATACTACATTAACAATAGACTTAAATATTAAACCAAGACGATAAAAGCTTATTTCACTTAAGGTATCTAGTATTAGCATATTTATCAACTCTCTATCGTAATTATAACATTATTTAAACTTGCACAAGTAAAAAAATGTGTTATAATGAAATTGCCTACTTTTTTAGGGGTATAGTTCAATGGTAGAATAACGGTCTCCAAAACCGCTGATGTGGGTTCAACTCCTGCTACCCCTGCCATTAAGTTTATTTAAATGCTAACTTATGTTAGTGTTTTTTTTATGAAATAATTGTTAATTATGTTAAAATCATAATAGGTGATAATATGAAAGATATTATTGATGCATTTCATGTTTTATACGATGAAGATGTTTTAGGTGTAGAAGAAACTAAAGGAAGTCAAAATGATGTTTATGTAGTTACTACTATTGTTTATAAGTATATTGTAAAAAAGTTTAAAGATGGTAGTGAATCTGCTATAAAAGAAAGAAATGAACAATTAAGAATAAGTAGAATATGGGATGACAATAATATCCGTTGTATTCAACCTTTATCAAATATATTTTCAAATAATGGTAATTACTATATTATCTATCCTTGTATAGAAGGTATAAACCTTGATGAAGGGGAGTTGTCTTTAGATCAAATAAAAACCTTAGCTAGAGTACAAGCTAAAACTCATTTAATGAATATAGAGACTACTTTACCTTGTCATATTAAAGAATTAGATTATACTAATAATAAAATTCAAAAAATTATTAATGCATGTAACAATAGTGTTGAAGATGCTAATAATCATTTATGTGTATGTAATAATGACTTTAAGCCATTAAATATATTATGGTGTGATGATAATCCATATATGGTTGATTTTGATGCTGTATATTTAAATAATCCTACATATTCTTTAGTTGAAAGTGCTTATACTTTATGTCATAAGGGTGCTGAGTTAAATCTAGATTATTTTAGAGAATATGTTAAAGAGTATAAAAAAGCATATGGTAAAAAAATAGAAGATATAGATGGTGCTGTATATGGTTCTTGGAATGGCAAGATACAATGGTTAAGGTATTTAGAAGAGAATAGACCAGAAGACCCTGGTATAGAAGAACTAACTAACCAAATGGCTAACTATCAAAAATATGTCAACGATATAGTAGACATTTTAGAAGAAGAATACTAGTAAATATGCTAGTATTTTTTTATATAATAAATTTGTATGTCTAGATATGTGTAAAATGTACGCATTTAACTATTATATATTAATTATGTGATATATAATTATCTTACAGAGGGTAAAAGAATAATTATTTATGAAGGTAGAGGTAGAGATTATGGATGATTATTTAAGAAAGGCATTAAGAAAAGAAAGAAGACGTCAGCAAGAGAATATTGAGTTAATAGCTTCTGAAAACTATGTATCAAATGATGTTTTAAAATTACAGGGAAGTGTATTAACAAATAAATATGCTGAAGGTTATTCTGGAAAGAGATATTATGGTGGTTGTGAATATATTGATATGTTTGAAACAAGAGCTATTGAACATTTAACTAAGTTGTTTGGATGTAAGTATGCTAATGTACAACCACATAGTGGATCAAGTGCTAATATGGCAGTTTATAGAGCGTTACTAGACCATGGGGATAAGGTATTAGGAATGGATTTAAGTAATGGAGGACATTTAACACATGGTTATAAATTGAACTTTAGTGGTGTTGATTATGAGATAATAAGTTATGGCTTAGATCCTAAAACTGAAGAAATTGATTATGATGAAGTAAGAAGAATTGCATTAGCTGAAAGACCAAAGATGATTATAGCTGGAGCTTCTGCTTATTCTAGAACTATTGATTTTAAAAAATTTAGAGATATCTGTAATGAAATAGGGGCATTCTTATTTGTAGATATGGCTCATATAGCAGGACTTGTTGCTGCTGGATTACATCCATCACCAATTCCATATGCTGATGTAGTTACATCTACTACACATAAAACATTAAGAGGTCCACGTGGAGGAATAATCTTAACTAATGACGAAGAGATAGCTAAGAAAATTAATAGAGTAGTATTCCCTGGTATTCAAGGTGGCCCTTTAATGCATGTTATTGCTGCAAAAGCACAATGTTTCTATGAAGCGTTACAACCTGAATTTAAAAAGTATCAACAACAAGTGGTAAAAAATATTAAAGCTTTAAGTGATGAGTTTATTAAGATGGGTTACCATGTAGTTAGTGGTGGAACAGATAATCACTTGATTCTATTAGATGTTAAATCATCCGTAGGTGTTACTGGTAAAGAAGCAGAGACTGTTTTAGATAAAATTCATATTACTGTTAATAAAAATACTATTCCTAATGAAACTGAGAAACCGATGGTTACAAGTGGAATTAGAATAGGAAGTCCAGCAATGACTACAAGAGGATTAAAGGAAAAAGACTTTGTTGAAATAGCTCATATTATTGATGAAACTTTAAGAAATAAGGATGATAAAACTAAATTAAAGGAACTAAGTAAGAGAGTTAAAACGATTACTAGCAAATATCCGTTATGGTATTAAAATAAAGATGAAATAATCTTTATTTTTTTATTGTATTGAAATATAATTAAAGTAGGAGTGTGAAACAATGAAAGAGAAAAAATCTAATTTTTGGATGGGGTTTGTTTTTGGTTTTGCTGCAGTATTAGTTCTTGGCTTATGTTTCTATGCTGGCACTTTAGTTGCTAAACATGAAGATAAGAAAGATACTAAGACAGAAGAAAAAGCTGAAAAGAAGGACGAAACAAAAGCTGTTGAATTAAAAGCAACAGATAAGTTGGTAGAAGAAGCTAGAAAGTTAGTACCAATGAAAATGTGTCATGGATATGATATTAAACTAGAAGGTAAGAGTAGAACTTTAGATGATTTATCTACTAATGAAAAACTTGCAATGACTGCTTTTTACTTTGGTAGTAACTTAAGTTTTGAAAATATTGATCCTGATAAATATACTGGCGAAGTTCATGAAGAATTAAAAGTTGAAGATGTTGAAAAAATCTTTGAAGATACTTCATTCTTAGAATCATTAAAGAAAAAAGGTTCTTATGGAGTTGGTCCTTATTCAGTTTTATATCAAAAAGGTAAATACTATTATAATTTAATAGCTACTGGATGTATTGCTGAAGAATATAAGGATGATTTATTAGGATTCTATAAAGCTGTTAAAGAAGGAAATACTTTAAAGGTTACTTATGGATATGCTTATATTGATGAACATTATGATGAAAAAGAAGATGATTTTGTATCTTACTTATATAAAGCTAAGGGAGATAAAGAACCATTAGTTAAGGATCCAGAAATTAATGATGAAACTTATTTATTAGAAGTTGATTGGTCTAAGTTTAATCAATATGAATTCGTATATGATATAAGCGATGGTAACCTTCGCCTTCAAGAAATTAACTATATAGAAGTTAAATAATATCAAGTTGAATACTTGATATTTTTTTTGTATAATAAATTCCATTGTCAGGGGATTTTGATATGGATGCAAGAAGAATTAAAGATGTTGATAATTTTATAGCATTGTATGGTCATAAGAAGTTAAATCTTTATGAAGTAGATGATGATGTTTTAAAGGTTATGAAAGAAATTGTTGAATTAGATATACCTGAGTTTAATGGTGTTAATTTAACTTATATTTCTAAAAGGAAAATGAAACATGATGCTATGAAGTTTTATGCAAGTAAAGTTATATTGCGTGATGTTGGTTATTTAGGAGATAAACAATTAATATATTTATTAAGACACTCAATAATTAGTTCTTTAGATGATTTAGTAAAACTATATAATAGCGCTGGAGTTCAAGTAAGTCCTTTTGCTATTCCAATTACATACAATAAAGAAAAAGCATTTTCTGGATCAATAGAAACACAGTTATTAATTACAGATGATGATTCTATTGACGGTATTTTAGAAAAAATGAATGTATATTTTAATAATGTCTTTTTACCTAAACGCGTAACTCCTGTTGCAACATCTTGTTATATCCATGAGATAATGCATTCACAATTAGAATCACAAAAAGGTA
>JAFPMR010000180.1 GCA_017411235.1 Bacilli bacterium
CATTTTCCCAACACCTTTTCAAAAAGTGTTTACAAGAAAGTATTATTAATGTATTATTATTGTAGACAGTGGTACATTGTGGAGGAAAGTGGGGGATTTGAAAATGTTCATGGGCGAATATCATCATAACATTGATGAAAAAGGACGACTTATAATTCCTGCCAAGTTTAGAGACGAACTTGGATTCAAGTTCGTTGTAACTCGTGGTTTAGAAAAATGCTTATATGTTTATTCTGAAACCGAGTGGAATAATATAGTTGCCAAATTAAAAACTCTACCTTTTACCAAAAAAGACGTCCGTACGTTCATCAGATCCTTCTTCTCTGGTGCCACTGAATGTGAATTTGATCGTCAAGGTCGAATTAACATTACCTCCCCATTGGTTAGTTACGCCGATATTACAAAAGAATGTGTAATTATCGGCGCAAACGACCGACTAGAAATCTGGTCAGAAGACGGATGGAATAATTTCTTTGAAGAAAATGCTGATAAGATTTCAGATATAGCGGAGAACCTATTTATTGGAGAAGATTTATCATGAAGCACTACAGCGTAATGTTAAACGAAGCAATTGATGGTTTAGATATAAAGAGTGATGGCATCTATGTAGATGCAACACTTGGTTATGGAGGACACAGCAGTGCAATATTAGACAAACTAACTGCTGGTCATCTATATTGCTTTGATCAAGATGAAGAAGCAATTAAATATTCAAAAGAAAGATTAAAACAAATAAGTAATCATTTTACTATCATCTACAGTAATTTTGTTAATCTAAAAGAAAAACTACAAGAACAAGGAATTACAAAGGTAGATGGTATCTTATTCGATTTAGGTTTATCTAGTCCTCAAATCGATGATGCAAGTAGAGGATTTTCCTTTATGCAAGATGCTCCATTAGATATGAGAATGGACAAGAAAAACAAACTAGATGCTAAGAAGGTAATCAATACCTATAGTATTGAAGAATTAGCCAATATCTTCTTCCTATATGGAGAAGAAAAAATGTCTAAAGTAATAGCTAAGAAAATCGTAGCTACTAGATTAGACAAAGAAATTAATACAACAACTGAGTTAGTAAAAGTTATTGAATCTGCAGTAGGTGCTAAATACTTTAATAAGTTCCACCCTGAAAGACAAATATTCCAAGCAATTAGAATAGAAGTTAATAGTGAGCTTACAGTATTAAGTAAAGTACTACCTGATGCAATTGACTTATTAAATAAAGGTGGAAGAATATCAGTTATAACATTCCATTCTCTAGAAGATAGAATAGTTAAACAAGTATTTAAAAAAGAAAGTGAAATTGATGATTTAGTTAAAGGTCTCCCTGAAATCCCTGAAAAATATTTACCTAAACTAAAGATAATCAATAAAAAACCAATCTTACCAAGTGAAGAAGAAATCAAAGAAAACTCACGTAGTAAGAGTGCCAAATTAAGAATAGTTGAAAGGGTCTGATGTGATATGGCAAACAAGCAAATAAGAAAACAAAAGAAATTAAAAAAGCTATTTCGTGGTGAAAGAGCAATCTACTTTACACTTGCTCTAATATTACTTGCAATTCCTATTTGTAATGTTTATACTAAAGCTATACTATCAGAAAGTAATATTGCTCTAGAAGAAAAGAAGAGCGAAATTAGAAAACAAGAGGACATTAACGATAGTTTAAAGATGGAAATCTCTGAACTAGCTTCTCTTGATACTATTCAAAATGTAGCTACTGAGTATGGACTAACATATCAAAATGAAAATATAAAAGTAGTTACTAACGACTAATAAGGAGTTAATGCTATATGAAAAGAAAGAAGACTACAGTAAATATAAGTTTAGTTATCTTTATTGTACTTATTCTTTCTTTTTTTTCTATTGTAATAAAACTTAGCATGGTATCTTTAAGAAAGACTACAGATGGTGTAGATCTAAAACAATTTAAAGATAACCGTAATACTGAAACAGAAGTACTTCCTGCTACCCGTGGAACAATTTATTCTGCTGATGGCGAAGTCTTAGCTCAAACAATTAATTCTTATACTGTTGTAGCTTATCTTTCTGAATCTCGAACTAAAGATCCAGAAAATCCTCAACACGTAGTAGATAAAGACAGAACTGCCGAAGAATTATCCGGTATTTTAGGCATGTCTAAAGAATATATCTTAAAATTATTAAATTCTAAAGGATATCAAGTCGAATTAGGACCAGGTGGTAGAGATATCAATATTGTTCTAAAAAGACAAATAGAAGCCTTAAATCTACCTGGTATAGGCTTTATAGAATCTAAAAAGAGATATTATCCAATGACCAACTTTGCTTCTTATATCATTGGTTATGCTAAAAAGACCGATAATAATGAATTAGTAGGAGAAATGGGAATTGAGGCCTACTATGATGAACAATTAGCTGGTACAGATGGTTACACAATATATCAAAAAGATGCTTATGGTTATACAATGCCTAATACAACAACCATCACCGAACCTGCTAAAAATGGTGAAGATATTTATTTAACTATAGATAGTAAGATTCAAATGTTTGTTGAAAATGGTATTAAAGACATAACAAGTAATAATAAAATGGACTGGTTAACATTTACCATAGCAGATGCTAAAACAGGAGCTATCGTAGCATCTAGCTCTAATCAAAACTTCAATTTAAATACTAAAGATAATATAACTAGTTATCTAAATCCTTTAACATCATATGTATATGAACCAGGTTCAACAATGAAAATATATTCATGGTTAGCAGCTATGGAAAATGGCATATATGATGGAAAAGCCACTTATAAATCAGGTACTATTCAAGTAGATGATGCAATAATCAAAGACTTCAACGGAAAAGGTTGGGGTGTTGTAGATTTTGATTATGGTTTTGTAATGTCATCTAACGTAGGAGCAACAAACCTAGGTTTAAAACTAGGAAGAGAGAAATTACATAATTACTATAAAGATTTGGGATTTGGTAAAAAAACAGGTTTAAGTCTTCCAAATGAACTAGCTGGTGATATCGACTTTGTTTATCGTACAGAACTTGCAACAGCATCATTTGGTCAAGGTATTACAACAACACCAATCCAAAATATCCAAGCTTTAACATTATTAGCAAATGATGGTATAGAACTTCAACCATACATCGTCGAAAAAACAATTAATTCTGAAACTGGAGAAGTAACATACCAACATGAGCGTACTGAGCTTGGTAGAAAAGCCTCATCAGAAAATGCTGCTTACATGCGTAAATTAATGTATGACGTAGTATATAGTGGTAAAACAGATGCCATGTTCTATAAAACAGAAAACGTTTCATTTATAGGTAAAACAGGTACTGCCCAAATAGCAGGACCTAATGGTAGTTATTTAACAGGATCAACTGATTATGTTCGTTCCTTTGCAGGTATGTTCCCATATGAAGATCCTCAATATGTTGTATATGTTTCAGTAAAAAAATATACTGGATCATATCGTGATTTTGCTAGAATGGTCAAAAAAGTAGTAGAAGAAATAGCTAAATATAAGAATATCACTGAATTGATGGAAAAAATCGATGAAACTAAAATAATTGAAGTAAATAATTATATAAGTACTGATGCTTCAGTTACTGAAGAAAAATTAAAAGCTATGAATCTAACTGTAATAAGATTAGGTAATGGAAAATATATAATTAATCAATATCCAGAAAAAGGATCAACCATCATTGCTGGATCTAAAATATTCTTACTAACAAATGATGAAAAGTACACTTTACCAAATATGGTAGGATGGTCAAGTAGTGAAGCAACAACATTATGCAGATTATTAGGAATAAAATATAAAATATCTGGTTATGGATTCGTCAAAGAACAATCTGTTGAAGAAGGAACAGAAATAACTGAAGATATGGAATTATCCATAACATTAGAATAGGATGATAATATGTTAACTGTAGATTTTAGTAAAATAGATATCTATCAAGTAATTAAAGATAATTACGATGATGAAAGAATTCAAATGGTTCTAGCATCTCTACCTGAAAACGAAAGAGAAGTATTAGAACTAAGAATCGGTATTAAAGAAGATAAACTATCTAGACAAAAAATAGCTGACCGAAAAGGTGTAACACTTGAAATGGTAAGAGGAATGGAATATCGTGCTTTAAGACGTTTAAAACATCCAGCACGAGTTCAAATGCTTAACGCTGTTTTAGATCCTAATTTCCAAATAAGTGAAAGAGCTCAAGAATTCTATAATCAAGCAAATAAAAAAATGTAGTCAAACTACATTTTTTATTTTTCTAAATATTTTTTATAATTTTCTGGATCTGTAACTATATCCTCTGGATCTAATTCTACATCACGTCTAGTTAATATTTCATAACCATCTTTAGTAACTAAAACAGTATGTTCAAAGTGAGCACTATTTTCACCATCATCAGTTTTAATAGTCCAATCGTCATCTTCCATATATATTTCTCTAGTACCAAGATTTAACATTGGTTCAACTGCAATAACATTATTTTCGTGTAGAGTAGGTCCTTTCTTTTCTTCACCAAAGTTTGGAACATCTGGTTCCATATGAACCTTATCACCAACACCATGACCAACTAATTCTCTTACAACTCCAAGATTGTATTTTTTAGCTACTTTAGAAACAGCATGACCAATGTCACCAGTAGTACATCCATCATGTATAGCAGCAAGTCCTGCCATTAAAGCTTCTTCAGTTTCTTTTAAAAGTCTTACATCTCTATCTGACTTAGGCTTACCAACTATATAACTCCAAGCAGAATCTCCATGATATCCCTCATAACAAGCACCAATATCTAGTTTTAAGATATCTCCTTCTTTAAGTCTTGTTCTACCAGGAATGCCATGAACAACAGTATCATTTAAACTAACACAGTTAGCTCCAGGGAATCCATAAAGTCCTTCAAAAGAACAAGTACATCCCTTACTTTCAATGAATTTCTTCATTAAAAGATCTAATTCTTTAGTAGTAATACCAGGTTGAATGAATTGTTGAATATATTTATGAGTTAATCCAACAATCATACCAGCATGTCTTAATTTATTTATTTCATCTTCAGTTCTAGTAATAATCATAATAACCCTCAATTCCTAGAACATTATAACACAAAACGCCTAAAATGATTAATTATAACTGGTTTTTAATCTTTAAAGTAGTATAATACTAAAAGGTGATAACATGAAGATAATAATCGTCGGCGTAGGAAAACTTGGAGAATATATAGCTCATGAATTAGTAAATGAAAATCATGAAGTAACTTTAATAGATCTTGATTTTAAAAACCGTAATAATATTATCAATAATGAAGACTTAAACTATATATGCGGTAATGGGTTAGATGCTAATACCTTATTAGAAGCGGGAGTACCAGAAGCTGATTTATTAATTAGCGTAACAGATAAAGATGAACAAAACCTAATGTGTTGCTTACTTGGTAAAAAACTAGGAGCTAAACATACTATAGCTCGTATTCGTACTCCAGAATATGCATCATCAATTGATGTTATAAAAGAAGATCTAGGATTATCAATGGCTATTAATCCTGAAAGATCAACTGCTAGACACATCGCAGGAATCTTAAGTATACCTAGTGCTATTGATGTAAAATCCTTCTTCAAAGGTCGTTTACAATTAGTATCTATAAAAGTAACAGAAAAATGTAACTTAAAAGGACACAGCATCAATAGTTTATCTAGTTTAAATGAAAGTATTATTGTTTGTGCTTTGGAAAGAGAAGGAGAAACAATTATTCCTCGTGGACATACTAAAATACATGAAAATGATATTTTACATGTTACTGGAACACCAAAAGCTATTAGAAAACTTTTAAAACATGCTGGTTTACTAACTGGTGATATTAAAAACGTTATGATAGTATGTGGATCATCTACAGCAGTATATCTAGCAGAAGAATTAAATGCTATGAATATTACTAATAAAATAATTGAAATAGACGAAAACAGATGCCATGAATTAAGTGAAGATTTACCAAAATCATTGATAATTCAAGGAGATGCTACTAATGAAAACGTCCTTTTAGAAGAAGGAATCGAAAACATGGATGGCTTCGTAGCATTGAATAGTATAGATGAAGAGAATATCGTTTTATCAATCTTTGCTAAAAATAAAAACGTATCTAAAATAATTACTAAGATTAACCATATAAATTTAGGTGGAATTATAGAACAAGCTAATCTTGATTCAGTAATTACACCTCATAAAATAGCTACTAATCAAATAGTTACATATATTAGAGCTATGGAGAATAGTAAATCAAGTAGTTGTGAATCTATTTATCATTTTGGTGAGGGGAACTTTGAACTATTAGAATTCTATGTAAAAGATGACTTCAAAGCTCTTAATATGAGATTAAAAGATATCAATTTTAAAGAAAATATTATTATTGTTGCCATCTGGCGTGGTAGAAAGATTACTTTCCCTGGGGGATTAGATTCTATTCATGAAAAAGATACAATAATAGTTGCCAATAAAAATAGTATTATAAAAGATATCAATGATATCTTGGAGGAAGAGTATGAAAAGTAAGACTGTCTATAAATACTTAGGAAAAGTACTTATTGGCTTCTCACTTACTTTTCTATTTCCGATGCTTGTAGCAATTATTTACCAAGAACACATTTATCCATTCTTAATACCTTTAATAATAACCATAGCTATAGGAGCATTATTAAATATTATCTTTAAAAAAGGTGACAATCTGTTTGCTAAAGAAGGATTTATGATTGTTGGTTTATCTTGGATTGCTATTGGTATTCTAAGTGCTATTCCTTATATGATAAGTTGCGAGTTATCATTCTTTGATTCCTTATTTGAATCAGTATCTGGTTTATCTACTACTGGAGCTACAATATTTACTGATGTTGAAAACTTAGATAAAAGTTTATTATTCTGGCGAAGCTTTACACACTTCTTAGGTGGAATGGGAGTATTAGCATTTGTAATGGCCATTATTCCTCTATCTAAAAAAGACAAATCAATGCATTTATTAAAAGCAGAAATGCCAGGACCTAGTGTAGCTAAACTAGTACCTTCACTAAAGAAAACACTTTTATACTTATATGGTATCTATATTGGTTTAACTATAACCGAAATAGTTCTATTAATAATTGGTAAAACTCCACTATATGATAGTATTCTATTAGCATTTGGTACTGCTGGTACTGGAGGATTTACTTTATTAAATTCATCTGTTGCTAGTTACTCAGTATTCTCTAAATGGGTAATAGCAATCTTTATGTTACTATTCGGTGTTAACTTTAATATTTATTTCTTGTTATTAATTAAAGATTTTAAAAATATCTTTAAATCAGAAGAACTAAGAACATATATTGCTATCTATATCATAGCAACTGCATTTGTTATTCTAAATACATATAAAATGTTTGATAGCTTTAGCGAAGCAGTATTATCTGGTGCCTTTCATATGTCATCATTTATGACATCTACCGGTTATAGTATTGGTAATGTTAACATTTATCCATCTCCATGCCGAATCTTAGTATTATTATTAATGCTAGTAAGTGCTTGTGCAGGTAGTACATGCGGTGGCTTTAAAATGTCTAGATTAATAATTTGTTTTAAAAAGATAAAAAGAGACCTACAAAAACTAGTTCATCCTAATATGGTCAAAGAAATAACCTTTGAAGGAAAGAAATTAGAAAATGATACGATTGAATCTACAACATCGTTTTTACTACTATATGTAGTATTCTTGATTCTAATCATGTTCATTATTAGTTTTGATCCATTAGATTTAAATCTAAGTGAAATAGTAAATGCAACCTTCACAACATTTGCTAATGTTGGATTGTGTTTTGATATTCCTAATTTTCATGCTTTTTCTGATTTTTCAAAATTTATATTAAGTATTGGAATGTTATTAGGCAGACTAGAATTATTTCCATTAATCGTCTTAATAACAAATATCAACAAATCATAAGGCTTTTTAAGCCTTTTTTATTGTGTTTAAAGAATAATAATAGTATAATTCTTGTGGTAGAAAGTAGGTGCGCTATGCTTGAACTTAAAAATATAACAAAAGTATATGAAGTAGCAGACCAAAAACAAAAAGCCTTAAATAAGGTTAGTATTAAATTTAGAAAAAGTGAATTTGTATCTATCTTAGGCCCATCTGGTAGTGGTAAAACAACACTATTAAATATTATTGGTGGTTTAGATAAATATACTGAAGGTAACTTAATAATAAATGGTGTATCAACAAAAGAATATACTGATCGTGATTGGGATACATATCGTAATCATCGTGTAGGATTTGTTTTCCAAACATATAACTTAATACCTCATCAAACAGCTTTACAAAATGTAGAACTTGCCTTAACTTTATCTGGTATCTCAAAAGAAGAGAGAAGACAAAGAGCAATTGAAGTATTAAAAAGCGTTGGTTTAGCATCTCAAATTAATAAAAGACCTAACCAAATGTCTGGTGGTCAAATGCAAAGAGTTGCTATTGCTCGTGCTTTAGTAAACGATCCTGACATTCTTTTAGCTGATGAACCAACTGGAGCACTTGATTCAGAAACAAGTCTTCAAATAATGGATATCCTAGAAGAAATAGCTAAAGATCGTTTAGTTATCATGGTAACTCATAATCCTGAAATAGCAGTTAATTATTCTACTAGAATAGTTAAACTATTAGATGGAGAAATAACAGATGACTCTAATCCATTTGATGGACAAGCTGAAGAAGAGAGTTTTACAGACAAACATCATAAGAGCAAAAAAACTTATATGAATTTTAAAACAGCATTTGGTTTATCATTAAATAACTTAATGACTAAAAAGGGAAGAACTCTTTTAACAGCATTTGCTGGTTCAATAGGTATAATAGGTATTGCTTTAATACTTTCTTTATCTCATGGTATTAATAAATTTATAGATCGAACAGAAGAAGAAACTTTAAGTCAATATCCATTAGTAATTCAAAAAGAATCAGTGGATATGGCTAGTTTACTTCAAACATTTGCTACTAGCCAAGAAGGAGAAGAACATGATGATAACAAGATTCATGTAACTCCAATCATGGGTGACTTATTTGAAACAATGTCTCAAAAAGTAAAAAGAAATGACATGAAAGATTTCAAAAAGTATATTGAAAGTGGTAAAACCGATATCAAAGATAAAACTTCAGCAATCGAATATGGTTATGAAGTAACAATGAATCTATATGCAGCTGATACAGATAAAGTAGTTAGAGTTAATCCTACAACTGTCTTAGATGTCTTAGGATTCAATGCTAGTGGAGTAGCTAGTGTTTATGGATCTTACTTATCAAATTATGATGTATTCGCATCAATGATTGGTAATGATGATTTAATGAAACAACAATACGATGTTGTTGAAGGTCGTTGGCCATCTAAATACAATGAAGTAGTTATAACCGTAAATGAAAATAATGAAATATCAGATTATACATTATATAGTCTAGGCTTCTTAGACCAAGAAGAATTAAAAACAAAATTTGCTGAATTAATCTCTGGCAAAGATGTTAAATTTGAATTCCGTTCATACGATCCAAAAGAAATAGTTGGAACTAAATTTAAACTATTACTAAATACTGATTATTATTCTAAAGTAAATGGTGTATGGTTAAATCATGAAGATGATCAATCATATATGAAAAAAGTCTTAAAAGACGCTGAAGAAATAGAAATTGTAGGTATTATTAAACCAAACTCTAATGGACTAGGTAGTGGTAATAGTTATGGCTTAGTACTATACAAACATGAATTAATGGAACATTTAATTACTAAAATAAATGAATCAGAAATAGCTAAAGAACAACTAGCAAACCCTGAGTTTAATGTATTAACTGGAACAGACTTTAGTGTAACAACATTTGATATGTCTAATCTAACTCCAGAACAAATTCAAGCTTTCAAAAAAATGTCTCAAGAAGAACTAGCAGCTTATATGAAAGCATATAGTGCTGGTGCTGGAAGTTATGAAGAAAACCTAAGAAAACTTGGAATAGCTGACTTAGATAACCCTGATTATATTTACTTATATCCAAAGAACTTTGAAGCAAAAGAAGATATAACAGATATCATTGCTAAATATAATGAAGGTAAAGACGAAAATGAACAATTAGAATATACTGATATCGTTGGTATAATGATGAAATCAGTAACAAAGATTGTTAATGTAATAAGTAAAGTATTAATAGCATTCGTAGCAATAAGTTTAATTGTATCAAGTATTATGATTGCTATAATTACATATATCTCAGTAATCGAAAGAACTAAAGAAATTGGTATCTTACGTGCAATTGGTGCATCTAAAAAAGATATCTCAAGAGTATTCAACGCTGAAACACTTATTGAAGGTTTAACAGCTGGTGTAATGGGTATCGTTGTAACATTACTATTAAATATTCCAATCAATATAATTATTAAAGCTACAACTAATATAAGAAACTTAGCAGTTTTACCATTTGATGGAGCGCTTATCTTAATCATAATTAGTGTTTTATTAACTATAATTGCTGGTTTCATACCTGCAAAAATAGCATCTAAAAAAGACCCAGTAGAAGCTTTAAGAACAGAGTAGAAATACTCTGTTTTTTTGTAAAGTAAAAACTAAAACTCATTGTCTTTAAGTAATAAAAATAATATAATTATTATAGTAGAGGTGAAGATTTATGAAGAGATCATATATTTATCTAATAGTGGTATTACTTACTGTCTCTTTAGTATCTGCTGATTACATAATTGGCAAAGACTTAAAAAAGATAATTCCTCTTGACGAAACATATCGTACAGTAGCAGACGATGATTTAGTTAAAGAAGCTAAAGTAACTGGTTCTTTAACAATCAAAAATGAACAAAATACAGATGAAAATATAACATATAAATACTCTATAAAAGTAAAAGACTTAGCAGGAGCTTGTCGTTTTACTTATAACAACAAAGATAGTTATATGATTTTTACAGCTAATGGAGAAGCAACATTTGAATTAAAGAGTAATGAATCAATAGTAATCCATGAATTACCAGTTGATTCAGAATATACTGTAATTCAATTAACAACAAACCAAAAATATACAATAAAAGTAAATCAAGTAGAACAAAGTTCTTATTCCGGAGTAATTACAGAAGGTGATAGCATCACATTCAATAATGCTTCAATTCATGAAGAACCAAAGAAACCTACTAAAGAAGATAAACCAAAAGAAGAAAAACCTAAAGAAGAAAAGAAAGAAGATAAAAAACCAGACAAAAAAGATATACCTAATACTGGAACTTTTGAAATAGGTATGGGTATTATCTTAGTAATGTCATTATTATTAATTTATTTAATTAAGAAAATAAGAGTAAAGAGATTTGAGTAATCAAATCTTTTTTATTTATCTTTTTAATTATTTTTAGTATAATAGAGAACCAAAAGGTGAGAATTATGAAAAAACAACTTCACATTTTGGAAGGTTTAATAATCTTAATAATCATATTACTATTAGGATTATTAACTATTAAATTTATCTATCACATAAAACACGAAAATGTAGATACATCATATATTTGGAATATAAACTTTTCTAACTTGGTGGTTACTGAGGGTAGTAAAGAAGGACATATCAGTCTAAATAACAATTCTATCGATTTAGATGTTACTTTATCAAAAGAAAAAGAATTCTATGAATTCCTAATAGATGTTAATAATACTGGTACCTTAGCTGCTGAAATAACAGACTTATCTATAAATGTAGAGAATCCAGATAATATCTTAAAATATACTGTAACTTATGAAAATGGTATATCCATTGATAAAGGCGATAAACTAGAATCAAATGAAACAAAAACCATTAAAGTAAGAATAGAATATCCTACTCAAAAATCTAAAGTATATAAATCTTTAAATCTAAAATTATCACTAAACATCGAGTATTCTCCTATTTACTAAAGAATTATCTTATATTATAATGTTAATGATAGAAAGATATGGTAGAGAATATGAAAGATAACATCAAAAAGAGTATTCAGATTTCTATGATTACTATAGATATAGTCTTTTTTGCTTATACAATAATCTTATTTATATTAAAAGAAAAAATACCAACATTAGTTTTACCAATTAATGCTGCTTTTTTCATGCTTTTAACTTTCTTTGCAATCATGTCTTTAGGTTTTCAAAAAAGCAAAAAGAATAGAGCTAAAATAAAGACAACCAATGCTCTTTTAATAATTGGATCTTTATATTTAATTACAATATATTTAGCAGGAAATGCTACTAGTTTTATTAAAAACGAATTCAGCATTTTTAGAATTCTATGTTTATTAATATACTTTGGAACTGCTGAAATACTAAGATATACATTCTTTAATAAATGTAATAAAAATACAATTCATCAATTTATTCATACAGCTTGTTTTGTATTATTAGATGTCTTAGTATTATCTAACTTCAGTCCAATTAATACATTAAATATAGCAACTTTATTAACTATTACATTTATTTCTATTATGAAAAACTATGTTCTTTCATATACTACAGGTAAATTTGGCTATGCACCATGTTATGTATATTCATTTATTATGACTATTATGCCTTTAACAATGCCACTATATCCTAATTTAGGTAATTATTTAACATTAGTATTTAGTATTATTTGTACTGCTATAGTCTTATATAACATTACAAAACCAATTCGTCGTAGTGATGAAGAATCAATTAATAAATACCAAAAGAGTATTTCTTTCTACTTAGAAAGAGCTCTATTAGTAGCTGTAATTATTGTTATTCTATTAGTATCAGGAATCTTCCGTTATAGTTTAACTGCTATAGCATCAGATTCTATGTATCCATATCTTAAAAAAGGTGACGCTATTATCTTAGAAAAAGTCGACTCAAAAAATAGAGATACCCTAAAAAAAGGTGACATTGTAGCATACGAAGAAGATGGTAACATCGTAACTCACCGTATCTTAACTATCGAGATGGAAAATGGTGTAGAAAAAATTATCACAAAAGGTGATAATAATGACACAAAAGATGTTACAAAAAGAACAAAAGATGATATAATAGGTATAGTAAGATTTAAAATACCACTACTAGGATACCCTTCAGTAGAGATATCAGAAATCAAAAAGAATAAATAAGAATAAATAAAGGGAGAAATTAACTATGAATAAGAAAAGCAAAACAACAGTATTAATTCTCGCTCTAGTAATATATGCAATTATTATTGCAGTTTGTCTTATGAATGGACTTACTGGCCCAGCTATCATACTTGGAGCATTCTTTTTAATCCTAGCAGTTTGCCTTGGTATTTATATTAGAGAAGAACCAGATGAATTCTCAGTATTTGTAAAAAACAAAAGAAGAATACTAAAAACTTATAATTCTATAATTGTAGAAGTAGAAGATATACCTAATATTGCTGGAAAAAATATTATCAAGGTTAAATCTATTGAAGATCTAGTAGATGCTCAATTAGAACTAAGAGAACCAATTTACTATAAAAATGATAACGATTCATGTTTCTTCATGTTACTTCATTACAATGAAGCGTGTATTTATATTCTTAGAATGAACCCAGATGTAATATCACCTACAGAACAATCTATTAAATACATGAAAGAAGAACCAGATAAAGAAAAAGAAGAAAACATCTTAGAAAACGTTGAAAACACTATTGTTTATAAATTAGATGAATTAAGAAGTTTCAAAATTTCACCAATTAGAAACAATATGGAAGTAAAAGTAATCGATGATACTGCTATCAAAACTGAAATTGAAAATAACAAAGAAAACAATATAACAAAAGAAGATTTAGAAGATGAAATTTCTAAGACAATGTATATTAAAAATCTAAAAGAAAAAATGGAAGAATACGAAGCTGAACAAGAAGCTAAAGTCTTAGAAGAACAACAAGAAGCAAAAGAAGAAGAAAAAGAAGAACCTAAAAAGGCTACTAAAAAAGCTCCTGCTAAGAGAAGAGTACCAAAAAGTACTCATGCAACAAGAAGAACTTCTAAATATAAAAACAAATAAAGGTGATAGCAATATCACTTTTTATTGGTTATAGAAAGGGGAACGTAAATGATCAATTTAAAAAAAGAATTTTCACGCATTGAAAAAATATTCAAATACTTAAATATAGAAAAAATTGAAGAAATGGGTATTACAGCATTTTTAAACAAAGATACAATATATGCTAAAACTAGTAACGAAGCATATCTAGTTAATGTCGTTTCTCTTAAAGAACAAGAAAGTGACTATTCCAAAAATAAAATAGCTAGAATAAAGAGTTTAGAATTCTTTGATAAAAATGGCGTACATTGTTTATTCCCAATGAGTTTTAACGAAAAATACTTTATTGACTATCATGGAAGAGAATATGAAGTATATAAATATGTAGCTACAGAACATTTAAGTAAAAAAGATATTAATGATAAAAAACTTAAAAAAATAGCTACTTCTCAAGCTATAATTCACAATCTTAATATAAAGGTTAATCTTCCTTGTGAATATAAAATAATTAAAATAGAATTTAATAGAAAAACAGCTAAGCTAGAAAAATATTCTAATGAAGCCTATAAATTACTATATGAATATATATATCCATTAGAAGAAATAATTGATCATAATAATAAACTACTAAAATATGCATCTAATTTCTTAATCCTAGGCTATGATAATTATGATTTAAATAACATCGAGTGGGTTAAAGATTACATGTTCTTAGTAGATTATAATAATTGCAAATTGATTAATCCTACTGTTTCCCTAGCCGAATCAGCATATTACTTCTCTTGTGATAAAGAATTAGATATAGATAAATATGAAAAATATCTATCTACATATCTAAAAAGAAATGGAAACGTAACATTCGACTACAAAGAAGCATTATATGTATCACAAAACAAGAGACTAGTTGAATTAGAAAACTTAATAAATAGTTCAATCAAAAATAAAGAAGATTATAGTGAAAAGATGATTCCTATAATAAACGAAATAATATCATATAATAACAACATAGATAAAATGAACAATGCATATTTAAACATTGTAAAGAAACAATCAAATTAAGGTATTAAAAGACTTAGTTTATTGATTTTAAAATAGCATTTGCTATACTAAATATGTACGCAGAAAGGGAGTGTGTTAATATGAAAAAAAGTCGTGTTATTTTTACTATTATGATACTTGTACTCATATTAGCATCCTTTGTTCTTGCTAAAGTTTTTAGTGATCTAAAAAAAGAAAAAAGAATAGAAAACGAAATCAAAGAAGTAGTTAGAGTACTAGGTACAGAAAACATCGATGATGACGATGTTAACGCAATTCTAGAAAGAAGAATCTTCTCTAAAGGTAATTATCATATTGTAGAAGACGCTTTAAAAAATTACTACAAAGACTTATATAATTATCAAAAGAATATAGCATTCTTAATGGATGATGATAATTTTATTACATATCTATCTAGCAAAAATATAGTTGAAGATGGACCTACATTTACTAAATCAATTAGTAATCTTCAAACCAACAAATCTCAATTAGCAGATAAATATAATGAATTTGAAAAGCAATTAAAAGATGAATCAACTCAAATATCATATATCTTCGATAAGAATGTAGATTCTTATTACAAAAAGTATTATCTAGAATGTATATCAGAATATACACCATCATCTTTAGAAACTGATATCAAAGATAAATATGAAGAAACATTAAAAAAGATTGATTTATATAATGAAGCATTTGCATTCCTAACAGCCAATGAAGCACACTGGCGTATAACTGATGATGTAATAACATTTGATGACACAACGCTATATGAAGGATATAAAGCAATCACTGACAAAATTGATAAAATGAAACAATCAAATCAACAAACTAGCTAATGCTAGTTTTTTTGTCACTTTAAAGTCACTTACAAGGTTTATAATAGATAATGAAAAGAGGAGTTTATATGGAAATCTTAAAAGTTGAACACTTATCTAAATACTATGGAAAAGGTACTACAGAAGTTAAAGCCTTAGACGATGTATCATTTACTGTTGAAAAAGGTGAATTCGTTGCTATTATTGGCGCATCTGGATCTGGTAAATCAACATTACTACACTTAATTGGTGGAGTAGATCGACCAACTAGTGGAAAAGTATTCATTGAAGGAAATGATATCTTTAGTTTATCTGATGATAATCTAGCAATCTTTAGAAGAAGACAAGTAGGTTTAATCTATCAGTTTTATAATCTATTACCAATTCTTAATGTTGAAGAAAACATAACATTACCAGTTGAATTAGATGGTAAAACAGCAGATCCAAAAGAATTAGATGAACTTCTAAATACACTAGGTCTAACTGATAGAAGAAAACATCTTCCAAATGAATTATCAGGAGGTCAACAACAAAGAACATCTATTGGTCGTGCTATGATTACTCATCCAGCTATCATCTTAGCTGATGAACCAACAGGTAACTTAGATTCAAAAGCATCAGAAGAAATTGTTGAACTATTAAAACTATCTAACAAAAAATATAATCAAACAATAATAATGATTACTCATAACTTAGAATTAGCTAGTGCAGCAGATCGTATAATAAAACTAGAAGATGGAAAAATAGTAGGTGAGTAATATGAACTTACTAAAGAAACTAACTAATAAGAACTTACAACTAAATAAAAAAAGAACCATTGTAACAATTATTGGTATCATGCTATCAGTAGCTTTAATAACTGCAGTAGCAACTTTATTTGTAAGTTTATATAAATCAATTATTAATTTCGAAAAACAAAAAGATGGGAACTTCCATATATCATTTACTAATGTAGAAGTTAATGATTTAAAATATTTTAAAGAAAATAGAAATATTGAGAAATATTTCTTAATGCAAACAGTAGGTTATGCTAAATTAGAAGGATCTAAAAACGAAGCTAAACCATATCTTTATATCGCAGCATTCACTGAAGATTCCTTAAATAATCTATCTGTTAATTTAATTGAAGGTAGATTACCAAAAAACAATCATGAAATAGTAATATCTAATCATATAAAAACCAATGGTCGAGTAGTATATCACATAGGAGATGAATTAACACTGGATATTGGTAAAAGAGTAGCTGACGGCGAAGAGTTAAATCAATATAATCCTTACTTCGAAGGTATGACTAACGAATTTGGTGAGCCATATAGTGAAGAATTAGTTGATACAAAGGAATATACTTATAAAGTAGTAGGTATTATAGAAAGACCATCTAACTACGTAGAAGATTATTCTTCTCCAGGTTATACATGTATAACATTAGATAATGATCTTACTGGTAAAGTAGAAGTATATGTTAGATTTAGTAAATCAGGTCTTAAAAAACCAGATATTACAATCGCTAATCTATTAGGTGTAGATGAAAAATTATTTGTTAAATCATTCAATTCAGCTTTTTTATCAGAAAAAGAACAAGAAACATTATCGGAACAATTAGCAAAATCTAAGTATCAAGTATCATACTATAATCGCTATTTAGTATTACTTGAAAGTGGTTTATTTAAAGATCGTTCTTTTAGAAATATTGGTTATATTGCTGGAGTAGTATGTTTAATAATAATCATTACTTCAGTATTCTGTATAAAAAATAGTTTTGATATTTCTATATCAGAAAAAACTAAACAATATGGTATGTTATCAAGTATTGGAGCAACTAAAAAACAAATTAAAAAGAACGTTTATTATGAAGCATTTAAACTTGGAGTAGTTGGAATTCCATTAGGAATTATTTTAGGTTTAATAGCATCCTCTATATTAATAGTTATTTGTAATGTTTTATTAAAAGACATGATTAATACCAATTTGGTTCTATCTATTTCAATAGAAGCAATTATCTTTGGTATCTTATTAGGTGCTGTAACAATCTTCCTATCAAGTTTAAGAAGTGCATATAGAGCATCTAGAATAACACCAATAAATGCCATAAGAAATAGTGAAGACATTAAGATTAAATCCAAAAAGATTAAATCACCTAAATTAATCAAAAAACTATTTGGTATTGGTGGAGAAATATCTTATAAGAACTTAAAAAGAAGTAAGAAAAAATATCGTACAACAGTTATATCAATTACTGTATGCGTTGCAGTATTCATTGCTTTATCTTCATTTATGAATTTATTCTATGAATTTATAAAAGTAGAATATGCAGCATATGATTATAATATAGAAGTCCTATCAAGAGGAGAAAGCATGGATAAAGTTCATGAAGAAATGAAAAATGTTGTTAAAAGAGAAGACATTAAAGATTACTCTATAGAAAAAACTAATACTGGATCAATCAAAAATGCCAAATTAACAAAAGATTATCAAGAAATAATTGAACATGATCGAGAAGGCTACGAAATGAAATATGCTTATGGAGACTATGATATAGAATATAGATACGGTGAAGTTAATATAACTACAATTGGTGATTATCAATATCGTAAATTTTTAAAGGAATTAAAACTTGATTATGAAAAAACAAAGGATAAAGTAATTATTATAAATCAAGCGGAAACTTATGATCCTGTTAGAAAAGAAATGATTAAATACTTAGCATTTAATTATAAAAAAGGTGATGTAATCAATGTTGCAAAATTCATTTATAATGACAAAGGTGATTCTAAACAAATAAACACAGACTATGAAATAGCAGCAGTAACAACGGAAAGACCATTTGGTATGTCATTTATCCGTAGTTCACCAATTCTAATTTTAAGTGATGAAGTATATAACGAATTTGATATTATGGGAACTGGAGAAGATTTAGAAGGCTATAGAACAGATAGAGTTCAAGTAGAAAGATACTTATTTGATGTTGAAAATCCAGATAAATTCCAAGATGATATAGAAACATTACTAAAAAATGAGGAAGTATCAATTGGCAATATATCTCACGAACAAAAACAAATAAAATCACTACATTTATTAATAGCAATTTTCTTATATGGCTTTATTACTGTAATATCACTTATAGGCATAACTAATATCTTTAATACTATTACAACTAATATGGAATTAAGAAAAAGAGAATTTGCTACTTTAAAAAGTGTAGGTATGACTACAAAAGAATTCAATCGTATGATAAGTCTAGAAAGTTTCTTCTATGGAACAAAATCATTACTTATAGGTATTCCAATTGGTATTATCTTATCAATTTTACTATATAAGATATTAAACGAAGATATGATAATAACAAAATATCAAGTACCATATCAATCAATTATTATTAGTATAGTAGTAGTATTCTTACTAATAACAATTATTATGAAATACTCTATAAGTAAGATAAATAAACAAAATACAATTGAAACAATTAGAAACGAAAACATTTAAGAAGAGTATAACTCTTCTTTTATGTTATAATTTTATTGAGATGATTTTATGAAAAAAATAACTAAAATATTATTAATAATTTGTGCATCTTTAATGCTTGTATTAGGTGGTACAGTTTTATTTACTAATATTCATATCGTAAACTATGGTTCTGATAGAATACTAGATAAAGAAGCCATAGATATTGATTGTATTATCATTTTAGGAGCTGGAGTAAGAAAAGATGGAACACCATCCCCAATGTTAAGAGATCGCCTAGATGCAGGAATAGAATTGTATAAACGAGGTGTAGCTCCCAAAATAATTATGACTGGCGATCATGGCCAAAATAGATATGATGAAGTAACAGCAATGAAACAATATGCGATAAATAAAGGAGTTCCAAGCGAAGACATTTTTATGGATCATGCCGGTTTTTCAACTTATGACTCCATGTTTCGAGAAAAAGAAGTTTTTGAAGTAAAAAAAGCTGTAATAGTAACACAAAAATATCACATGTATAGAGCACTATATATTGCTAATAAACTTGGAATTGAAGCAAGAGGAGTACCGGCAGAAGATATAAAATATAGTGGCCAATTAGGTAGAGATATAAGAGAAGTGCTAGCACGTACTAAAGATTATTTTAAAGTTATTATAAAACCAAATCCTAAATACTTAGGTGAAACAATAGATATCACTGGTAATGGTGATGTAACCAATGACTAGGTGATAATATGGATAGTAATTTAATAATTAAAAAAATAGTATTTGAAAGAGAAGAAGTAAAAGACTTTTCTAAATATCCTTTTAATATTGAAGTAATAAAAAATCTCGAAGAATTAGAATTTACTTCTCCAGTAACCTTCTTAGTAGGTGAAAATGGTATAGGTAAATCTACACTTATTGAAGCTATTGCACTAGCTTTAGGTTTACCAGCTGAAGGTGGTACAGAAAACTTTCAGTACAATACAAAAAACACTGTTTCAGAATTACATAAGTACTTAAGACTATATACATATAACCATCCTAAAATGAAATTTTTTCTAAGAGCAGAAAGCTTCTATAACTTTTCTACTGAACAAGAAAGATTAATTGATGAAGATGGTTTTGGTAACCTAGAAAGAGTATATGGTGGTAGATTACATGAATGTTCTCATGGAGAAGCATTCTTAAAACTAGTTAAAAATAAATTTACTGATCATGGTTTATATATCTTAGATGAACCAGAAGCTGCCTTATCACCACAAAGACAATTATCATTACTATACCTAATAGATGAATTAGCAAAAGA
>JAFPMR010000016.1 GCA_017411235.1 Bacilli bacterium
GGTGTTAATTTAACTTATATTTCTAAAAGGAAAATGAAACATGATGCTATGAAGTTTTATGCAAGTAAAGTTATATTGCGTGATGTTGGTTATTTAGGAGATAAACAATTAATATATTTATTAAGACATTCAATAATTAGTTCTTTGGATGATTTAGTAAAGTTATATAATAGTGCAGGAGTTTTTGTAAGTCCTTTTGCTATTCCAATTACATATAGTAAAGAAAAAGTTTTTGCTGGAACAATAGAAACTCAATTACTAATTACTGATGATGATTCTATTGACGGTATTTTAGAGAAAATGAATGTATATTTTAATAATGTCTTTTTACCTAAACGCGTAACTCCTGTTGCAACATCTTGTTATATCCATGAGATAATGCATTCACAATTAGAATCGCAAAAAGGTATTGTAGAAGATTTCTATAATGGTGAAGTTTTAAGTATCTTTATGGAAATGCTTTCTGCTTATGAAAGAAAAGATAAGACATACTATATGATTTTATCTTTAAGAATTAATCATTTATGTGCTTCATTTAATAGTATGTATTTATATCAAAATGATCAAATTAAAGATCCTAGATACACTCAATTTGAATTCTGTAAGGATGGTAAGTATTTTATATCTATTTTAAAAGCTTTTAATTTACTAGAAAAATATATTAATGGTAGTTATAGTGATAAGAAGAGAATCTTCATTCAAATGCAAAATGTCATATGTGGGGATAGAACAGTTGAAGATATGTTACAAAAACTTGATGTTACATATGAAAGTAGTTTAGATTCAGATATTACTAATCGATTATTAAAAGTATAGTGTTATAATAATAGAGGTGATACTAGTGAAAAAGTTATTAATAATGATAATGTGTTTAACATTAATTGCAGGCTGTGGAAAAAAGGAAACAACTAAAGAAAAAGAGCCAGAGAAAGAAGAAAAGGTGCAAATTAGTGTTGAACTTGAAGATGTAGAAGTAGAAGTAAACGGAGAAGTAACTAATACACAAGGAGTTATCAATGTTTTGAATGGTGAGATTGTTTCACAAGAAGAAAAAGTTGATACATCTGTATTAGGAGAAAAGATTGTAACTATAATAGCTAGAGACTTAGATGGTGAAGAAAAAGAATTTAGTTATAAAGTTAAAGTAGTTGATACTACGCCTCCGGTTATTACCTATAAAGAATCATTATCTACTACAGCAGGTACTAAGATAGATTTATTAAAGAATGTATCTGCTAAAGATAATTCTGGTGAAAAGATTAAAGTTACTGTAGAAGGCAAATATGATTTTGAGAAGACTGGTACATATAAATTACAATATGTTGCTAAAGATAGTAGTGGAAATGAAACTAAAAAGGATTTTACTTTAACAGTTAAAGAAAAACCAGTTCAAAAAGATCCTGAACCTGCTAAGCCTTCAAGCGGAACTAATACTAGTTCTGGTACAGTATATAGAACTGAAGGAACTGACCCTAGTTTAAATGGTACAAAGACTAGCAAAGGTTATACGATTACAGTTAAAAATGGTATTACTTATATAGATGGTATTATGATTGCTAATAAAACATATGCTGTTCCTGCTAGTTTAAAACCAGGAGGTTTAACATCTGATGCTTCTTCAGCATTTAATAAAATGAAAACAGCAGCTAAGAATGATGGTGTTTCTATAAGTGTTGTATCTGGATATAGATCATACGATACACAAAAGAATCTATGGACTAAGAGAAAGAATAAGTATGGTATTGATTTTGCTGATGGAGGTACTGCTCGTCCTGGTCATTCAGAACATCAAACTGGTTTAGGAATGGATATTAATATGGTTGATGATGCTTTTGAAAATACAGCGGCATTTAAATGGTTACAAAATAATGCATATAAGTATGGTTTTATATTAAGATATCCTAAAGGAAAGACTAATGAAACAGGATATAAATATGAATCATGGCATTTTAGATATGTTGGTGTAGATTTGGCTACTAAACTATATAATAATGGCGACTGGATTACATTAGAAAATCATTTCGGTATTACAAGTAAATATGATTATTAAAAAGAGGGTATCCTCTTTTTTTATGTTATAATTGTTTTGGAGATGATAAATATGTATTGTAGAAAATGTGGAACTGATTTAAAAGATAAAAAGTTCTGTACGAAGTGTGGTTTTAATAATTCTCCAGATCCAGTAGTAGAAGAAACAAAACAACCTACTGAACCTAAGAAATCTAGTAAACCAGCTGTAGCAGTAGTACTTATTGTAGTAATTATATTTATTGTTGCAGTTATTTCTATAATTGCTGTAGTTTTTATATTTGCATTTAAAACTGTAACTTCTATTGCTACAAATGATTTTATTGAGTTAGATAAATTAAAGGTTCCTAGCATATATAAAGTTACTGGTGAAAAATACAGTATATGCGGTTATAGTTTTAGCAATGGTGATGATGAAGGCAAGATGTCTATTGAATACTGCGGAGAGATATCAGACGATGACTTAGAGGAATATGTGGATTATCTTATTGAAGAATCCGGCTTTTCTTTATATGAGGGCCCTTATAAATATAATCTTCGAAAAGAAGAAGATGGCTTTGTTATTTATGTATTAATTAGTGATAATGGTAGAGTAACTTATTCTTATGTTAGAGGAAGTTTTAATATGGGTAATGAAAGGATAGGGGTTTAATATGGAATATAAGTATAAGACTAAAGGAACTTGTTCAGTAGAAATAAGTTTTGATATAAACGATAATGTTATAACTAATATTAGTTTCCTTGGTGGATGCAATGGTAACTTGAAAGCTATATCTAAGTTATTAGATGGCCAAACAGTTGAATACATTGAAGAAAAACTAAAAGGAAACCAATGTGGTATGAGAGGTACTTCATGTGCTGATCAATTAGCTATTGCAGTAAGAAAGGCATATGATGAAGAAAAAGGAAAAATCTAAAAAGGTAATTAATGAGGAAGTAATTAAAAGCCAGATACCTGATGAAGTAAAAATAGCATTAGGAAAGTTTTATATCTTTTCAATGCTATATTTAATCTTCTTTGGTGTAGTATTCCCTTTTATGTTAATAGATAGTATTAGTTTAGTAAGTCAGATACTAGCTGTTATATTTTTAACTGGTTTTTATGTGTACATGTTGATTGATGTTAAAAAGAAAAAAATGAAGTTTACTTCAACTTTATTTGTAATTCTTACTATATTAGTATTCATTTTAATATCGTTTTCCATTGTAAAAATGTGCATTTAACTTGAAAATTAGTGTATTTTTTGTATAATACATGTTATAATTGTTTAGTTGTTAAACGAGGAGGTGTCTTATGAGAACATATAAAGTTAATTTACCAGAAGGAACAAAGAAAAAATTTGGAGCTCTAAGAGGAGTTAAAGTTAGATTAGTAGCAAAGAATGCTAAGAAGAAAAATACTAAAAAAGAAGAATCTAAGTAATAAAAAAGAATTAGTTTTAAACTAATTCTTTTTAAATGAAACTACTTAAACCACTCATACAAATCTTATTAATAAAGATTGCTATACTCTCTGGTTCATCCTTACAGTTATTTCTTATCCAGGCTTCGATAAGTCCGATAGTACCATCAACTATAAAGTTATATATATTATCGATGTCTTTAGGAGTAGCTTTTTTAAGAAGCTTTTGCCATTCTTCAATACTTTGTTCATGTACTAAACTAAGTATCTTTCTTAAGAATGTATGATCTCCATTATCACTAAGAATCTTAGTGTAGACTTCTTTATTATTAGAAATCTCTTCAATTATTTTACTTGTGTAAGAAATTAAATAATTTCTTTTGATATCTACGATGTGTTTTTTCAAATCATCCATTAGATCTTCTTCAATTTTAATTGCTAAGTCATCAATATCTTTATAGTATTTGTAGAAAGTTGTTCTATTTATATTAGCTTTCTTACATAATTCTAATACTGTAATATCTTTGATGGCTTTTTTACTTAGCAATTCTAATAGTGTAGATGTCAGTTTATTCTTGGTGTTTATGATTCGTCTGTCCATATTATCACCCTTTTACCTATATATATTATATTATAGTTTTTATATTAAATCAACACATTGTTTATTAAATTATTATCATTTTTTTAAGTTATATATGTTATAATTGTTTATAGAATATGGAGGAGTTTGTATGATTAATAGATTTGTCTTGAATGAAACATCATACTTTGGTTTTGGTGCTAGAAATGTGCTTGTTGAAGAAATAAAAAAGAGAAAGTTTAAAAAAGCATTATTGGTAACAGATAATACTTTAATTAAAGTTGGAGTTACTAATAAAGTTACAGATATATTGGATGCTAACGGTATTGATTATGAATTATTCAGTGATATTGTACCTAATCCTACTATAAAAAATGTTCAAAAGGGATTAAAGATTGCTAATAAGTATCATGTTGATTATATAATTGCTGTTGGTGGAGGATCTGTTATAGATGTTGCTAAAGCTATAGGTATAGTTAGTACAAACCCTGAATTTAAAGATATTAAAAGTTTAGTTGGTGTTGCAGATACTAAGAATAAATCATTACCTATAATTGCATTACCTACAACTGCTGGTACTGCTGCTGAAGTTACAATTAATTATGTAATAACAGATGAAGACGAAAAAGTTAAATTAGTATGTGTAGATCCTAACGATATTCCTATATTATCTATTGTTGATACAGAATTGATGTCTTGTATGCCTGCTAGTGTAGCAGCAGCAACTGGATTAGATGCTTTAACTCATGCAATGGAATGTTATATTACTAAAGGGCACAATGAAATGAGCGATATGTTTGCATTGAAAGCTATTAATCTTATCTTTAATAATTTAGAGAGAGCAGTAAATAGAGATAGTGAAGCTATGGAGAAGATGGCTTTAGGTCAATATATTGCTGGTATGGGATTTAGCAATGTGGGTTTAGGAATTGTTCATTCTATGGCTCATCAATTAGGTGCTATGTATGATACTCCTCATGGAGTTGCTAATGCTATTCTTTTGCCATATGTTCTTGAATATAATGGCTTGTTGTGTGAAGATCGATTTGTAGAAATAGGAAGAGCTATGGGATTAGAGATACCTTCTATTGAAGATGCTGTCTCAATTGTAGTAAATGCTGTAAGAGAATTATCTATTAGACTTAATATTCCACAACATATTAGTGAAGTAGGAGCTAAAGAATCAGATATTCCTATTCTAGCTGAAAAGGCATTAAATGACCCTTGTACTCCTGGAAATCCAAGAGAAATGGATATTCATGAATTTGAAGAATTATTTAGAAAAGCATTATAAAAGAGCATAATGTTCTTTTTTTTGTGTTTAGTTTGTGTATATATACATTTTATTAACTTAATTATTAACTTAAACTTTACTTTAATATAATGTATAATAAAATTGATAATACTAAATTAGAGTGGTGATTATATGAAAGATGAAAAACCAGTAGCAACAACGGTTGATGAAGCTCTACATAATGCTAAGGATAAAGGTGCTGACTTCGTTAATGCTGAAGAATATGTAGAGGGTGAAGTTCCTGTAGCTGATACTCCTATATTTGCGGAAGCCGCAAATCAAGAAGTACCAGTTGAAGAGGCCCCTGTTGCAGAAGAAGTTCCTGTTGATGTACCAGTTGAGGAAACTCCTGTCTTTAGTACTGATTATACTGCTTTTGATGAGGCTTCTGAATTTGCTCAACCAGAAGAAAAGAAGGGAAATTTTGTACCGATTATTGGTATGTTAATTGCTTTTGTGTTCCTATTAGGTATTTGTTTCTTTGCCATTTCTAGTAAAGATGGTTCAATTAAATCTTTCTTAAGAATAGAAACTCCTGATAAAGAAGAATCTAAGAAAGTTGAAGATAATACTCTTGTTAGTAATGAGATTGAAGAACCAGAAGAATTAGTTGAAAAACCTCAAACTGATGATAGTCCTGCTGAATCACCTAAAGAAGATAGTTCTAAAACTGGTAATGAAAGTGGAGGAAGTTCTAGTAATGGAAATTCTAGTAGTGGAAGTTCTTCTAATAGTAATAGTGGTAGTGACGACAATTACGGTTTCGAAATAAATACTGGTAATAATGGCAATATTAGTAATAATGGTAATAGTGGAAATGAAGGAACATCTAATTTATCTGAAGAAGAATATATAAGACAACATGCTGATGTAATTCATTATAATTATTTACAAATGGCTCCAAATAGTACATTTAGACATAAAGAATTTACAACAAGAGCTGATTTTGGAAAATGGTTAGCTATTGCGATGAATTTACCAATCAATTCTAAAGAACCGTCTGTATTCAATGATATGAATGGCTATTCTGAATATATTCCTTATATTAATGCACTTCAAAAAGCTGGTATTACTGCAGGTACTGGTGATGGTGGTTATAGCCCTGGTGCTCAAATTGATAGATTTAGTGCTGTTGCTATGTCTGTAGCGGCATATAATAAACTTTTCCCTGGAGATAAGGGAAGTTGCAGTAAATTGACTTTCAGTGACGTTACACCTGATCAACAAAAGATTTTGGATCAAGCTTCAGCCTTTTGTATTACTTCTGGAGTTGGTAGTACAATAGAATTTAAACCGAGTGGTAGTTTATATCGTAGGGATGCTACTATAATGATTAATAAAGCAGTAAAAAGAGATCATGATAGTAATTTAAAATGTGTTTATGATGAAGACATGGTATTCCAAGATGTACCTAAAGAAGGAAAGTATTATTCTGGTGATGTTTATGAAGCAGCTACAACTCATTACTGTATAAAAAAATAAGAGCTTAATGCTCTTTTTTTATCTTCAATAATTAGCACTCGACTATTGACATTGCTAATTTAAAGTAGTATGCTTGTTTTAGTTTAAAAGGAAGAGATGAACATGAAGAAGAAACAATTTAAAACAGAATCTAAAAAGATATTGGATTTAATGATTAATTCAGTATATACAAATAAAGATATATTCTTAAGGGAGTTAATATCTAATGCTAGTGATGCAATAGATAAGTTATACTATTTATCTTTAACAGATAGAAAAGTAAAACTAGATAAAGATGACTTTTGTATAAGAATAGTACCTGATAAAGAGAATAGAACTATTTCTATTATTGATAATGGTATTGGTATGACTCAAGAAGAATTAGATGAAAACTTAGGTGTTATTGCTAAGAGTGGATCTAGTTTGTTTAAAGAAAAGATATCTAAAGAAGATGATATTAATATTATTGGTCAATTTGGTGTAGGATTCTATTCTGCATTTATGGTTGCTAAAGAAATAAGAGTTTTAAGTAAAGCTTATGGTAGTGATGATGCTTATGAATGGGTATCAGATGGAGCTGATGGCTATACTATTGAAAAAGCAGATAAGAATGATGTTGGTACAATTATTACTGTTTATTTAAAAGATAATACTGATAGTGATAATTATGATGAATACTTAGAGACAAGAAGAATAGAAGGTATTGTTAAGAAGTATTCTGATTATGTAAGATATCCTATTATTATGACTGAAGAAGTAAAAGAAAAGGATGAAACTAAAGAAGAAGATAAAACTTTAAATAGTATGATTCCTATTTGGAAGAAAGATGAATCTGAAGTATCTGAAGAGGAATATAATAACTTCTATTCAGATAAATTCTTTGATTATGAAAAACCATTAAAGAGTGTTCATTCTACTGTAGAAGGACAAGTAGTATATGATTCATTACTATTCATTCCTTCACATGCACCATATGATTATTACACTAAGGAATATGAAAAGGGATTACAACTTTATTCTAATGGTGTATTAATTATGGATAAATGTCCTGATTTATTACCTGATTACTTTAGTTTTGTCAAAGGATTAGTATATAGTGAAGATGTATCTTTAAACTTATCAAGAGAGATGTTACAACAAGATAGACAAGTAAAGACAATTGCTAAGAGTGTAGAAAAGAAGATTCATAGTACTCTTGAAGATATGATGGAAAATAGTAGAGAAGACTATGAAAAGTTCTGGGATGCATTTGGAATGCAATTAAAATATGGTATTTATAGTTCTTATGGTATGAATAATGAAGCATTACAAGATTTATTGTTATTCTATAGTTCTAAAGATAAAAAACGTATTTCTTTAAAAGAATATGTTGATAGAATGGCAGAAGGTCAAGAGAAAATCTATTATGCTTCTGGAGATAATCTAGATAGAATAGATATGCTTCCTAATGTTGAGAAGTTTAAAGAAAAAGGATATGAAGTATTATATCTAGTAGATTATGTAGATGAATTTACTGTTCAAGCATTACAAGAATACAATGGTAAGAAATTTATCAATGTATCTAGTGAGGATGTTTCTTTAGATAGTGAAGAAGAGAAGAAAGAACTAGAAACATTAAATGAAGAATCTAAAGACTTATTCAGTTTAATGAAATCTTACCTACCTGAAGTTAAGAACATTAAGTTTACTAATAAATTAAAGAATCATCCAGTATGTTTAAGTACTGAAGGTAATATTTCATTAGAGATGGAAAAGATTTTAAATCAAATGCCTACTGGTGAACAAGTAAAAGCTGATGTAGTATTAGAAATTAATAAGGATCATCCTATTGTTAATAAATTAAATGATTTATATGAACATGATAAAGATGAATTAGATACTTATACTAAGATACTATATAACCAAGCTAGATTAATTGAAGGATTACCTATTGAGAATCCTACTGAATTAACTAATATGGTATGTGATTTATTAAGTAAATAGTATGTAAAAAGGAGAAACAAATTACTTGGTTCTTCTTTTTTTGTTAGAGTATACTTTAATTAGAATAGAGGGATTGTATGGCGAAGAAAAAAGTAGAAAAGAAAGCTAATGAAACTAAGAAAAAAATATGGTTATTGATTAATTTTGCTATTATTATGGCAATTGGAGTTTCTATTGCAATAGGTAGCGAAGTTATTGGTATTGCTTATGTAGCAAGAGAAGCAATAGTCGATCCAGAAGCAGAAGAAGTGGTTTTTAATTTAACTAGAGATATTATAGTTGAGTCTAATAAAGTAATGAATAGAAGTATTGGAATATCTGTTGGTATATATGCTTTTATTCAATTCATTAATTATGCAGTATATTTATTTAAGAAGAAGAAAGTTCTATTGGCTTTATTACTAGCTGAATTAATAGCTGCTGTAACTGGATATTTTATAAATGGTGAAGTAATAATGTTTGGAATACCTTTTATATCAGCTTTAATCTATTTAAGAATATTAAAATTAGAAGAAGTGTAGAAATACTTCTTTTTTTTGTTATAATACATTCAAAGAAGGAATTAATATGAGTACAGTAAAAACAAATGCAATGCGTATTCTTGATAGCAATAATATTGAATATAAGGAACATACTCTTGATATTAAAGAAGCGTTAGATGGTGTTACTTGTGCCAATATGCTTGGTGTAGATTTAGATAGAACTTTTAAAACATTAGTTACACAAGGTAAGAGTGGTAATTATTATGTTTTTGTTGTACCGGTAGCAGCTAAATTAGATTTAAAGAAAGCAGCAAGTAGTGTTGGTGAAAAGAACGTAGAAATGATTCCAATGAAAGATTTGCTTAAAGTAGCTGGTTATGTACATGGTGGATGTAGCCCGATAGGTATGAAGAAAGTATTTACAACTGTTATAGATGAAACTGCTATCTTATTTGATAAAATAATATTTAGCGGTGGTAAGATAGGTTTCTTTATTGAAGTTAATCCAATGGATATAGAAAAGGTATTACCAATTAAATTTATAGATATAGTGGAGTAGATATGAAAGCATTAACAATTAAACAACCGTGGGCTGCATTAATAGTAGATGGACATAAAAAGTATGAATTTAGAAGTTGGAAAACTAAGTATAGAGGAAAGATATTAATTCACGCTGGTATGTCTTTAGAGAAAGATATGGTATCTAGATTTAAAGATTATAATTTAGAATATGTTATGGGAGCTATTATAGGAGAAGCTACATTAGAAGATTGTATTTTAGTAGATAAGGATTTTAATGAAGAATTAAGAAAAATAGATCCTATTGTATATGGTAGAAGTAATCATACAGAAACATACGCTTGGAAACTTACTAATATTATTAAGTATGACAAACCAATAGAAAATAAAGGTAAGTTAGGTTTATGGAACTATAAATAATTTATAATAGATTTTATCTTTTTTTGTAATATAATAAACAAATATAAGAGGTGGTTTTATGAGTAATATTATTAAACAAAAAGAA
>JAFPMR010000181.1 GCA_017411235.1 Bacilli bacterium
AAGAGCAAACTTATCTAGTGTTTCTGGATTAGACAATTCTAAGTTCTTTGCAATATTTAATAAGTTAGTTGCTAGAAAGTTTATTAGATTAAACCTAGATAATGTTTATCCTACTGATAAATTTAGAAAAGCATTTAATAAAATTGATAAGAGTTTTACTACTGATACAGGTAGTATGATCAATACAGTAAACGAAACTAATGATAGTGGAGTTACATTTATAAATGATTTGGAAGGAGATAAGTAATGGTATTAGATGAAAGGGAGCTAGAAAAATATAAAACTCATCCTAGAGTTTTAGAAATAAGATTTATTTTAATGTTTGATATGTTTGAGAAGGAACTTGGTTACCAACAAGCAACTAAGTCCTTCCAGGCTTTATGTAGTGCATTTAATTGTAATATGACACTATTACAAGCTATTATAACTAGAAGATTTGATATATTAAGAAAGTCAAAAACTAATTTTAGAAGGTGGCGACAAGAAGTCATATTCGCATCTTATGTTTATGGAGAAAGCATTTATAGAGTTGCTAAGACATATTTTAATATTAGACCAGAGTCACTTTATAATCAAAAAGAATTATATGATATTAATACATTCTTAACTAATGAATGGTTAGATAAACTTGATGATAGTACAATATTGTGTGGAGAATATACTTATAAAAATGAAGTTGTTAGATTTATGGAAATTATAGATAATATGTCTATGATATTAAAGAAATGGAAAGGTGATGCTTAATGTTCTTATATCAGAAATATAAATACGATTACAAGCATCTAGATATAAATAATCCATCACACTTAAGTTATTTAAGAGAATTAATAAATATAGCAGAAGAAGTTAAAACTGATTATTTATACTATGATACAGAAACAGATGGTTTACATATTAAGACATCTTTACCATTTCTAGTTTCCTTTGGATTTAAGAAAGGTGAACATAAACATGTTATAACTATGGATTACAATGAGGAAGTTATGTCATCATTCTGGTATATAATAAATAATTCTAAACTTAAAGATAATATTAATTTTATAGGTGTAGGTGCACACAATGCTAAATATGATTATCACATGATGGAAAATGGTGGCAGTTCTATTCCAGAAAATATAGACTTGTTTGATAGTATTACAGTTGCTAGACTTACTGAATATGTTGATGAACACGCAAGTATGAGCCTAGAAACACTTGGTGGTAAATATGTTGATGAAGAAGCTAAATTTGCTGGTAAAATTATTAAAGATATTATTAAAAAACTTAATGCTGAAAGAAGAAAACAACTTAGAGAAGATATTATGAATGCTTTTCCAGATGATGGGTTTTGTACCATAACTAAAAGTGGTAAAAAGAAAGCAACAGGTAAACTATCTAAGCTTATTGAGAATTATGACAAAACTAGAACACAGTTCTTAAACGATGATGATCCTTACTTCAAGTTTATTGATGAACACTATAGACCTGCTAATTATAAAGATGTATATGAAAAAGAACCTGAACTAATGAGAAGTTATGCTGCTGATGATATTGTTATAGGTATAGAATATCTAGAAAAGGCTATGCCTACATTGTTAAAGGTTGATAAAGACTTAACAGTAACAAAAAGAGAAGGAAAACTTATTAGAGCTGTTGCTTGGATGGAAGATACAGGACTTAAAGTTGATGTAGATTATGTATTAAATTGTAGAAAGAATATGATAGCTTATAGAGATTTGTTATATTTTGAATTACAATTATACACAGGTGAAGAGTTCTCAGTAGGACAACATGAATTTATAAAGAAGTTATTATTAGCTAAATATAAAATAAAAACTGATAAAGCTGATGAAAAAGCACTAAAATATATTAGAGAACATTCTGATAATGAAGAAGTTAAAGATATATGCAACAATATACTAGAATTAAGAACACTTGATAAATGGATTTCTACTTATGTTGATGGTAAACTTAATGCTGTTGTAAATGGTAGAATATACACTGATATAAACAACAATGGAGCTGTTTCTGGTAGAGTTAGTTGTGATATGCAGCAACAACCTAAGGAAGCTTTATTTGATAGAGATGGTAATGAGTTGTTCCACCCTAGAAGAATGTTTGTTTGTGATGATGGTTTCTGTTTAGCATTTTGCGATAAATGATTGTCGCAGTAAAACTCTGTGAATTGCTGGAAACCCCTTAGAGCTTTTAGTACCAAAGTGTAAAAATCTAAAAGATTGGGCAATCAGCAGCCAAGCCTAGAAATAGGAAGGTTCAACGACTATCGAAAGGGTAACGAACCGAGTAGAGTAGGTTTCAAGTGAAACCGAAGTGCAGAGATATTGACACGAAGTTCCATTTGTGATACCATATAAAAGGTGATAGAAATGGAAGAATATATAAAAAATAATTTTAAAAAATTAACAAAATCTGAAATGGCTAAAAATCTTGGTGTGTCTTATAATAAAGTAGACTGGCTATGTAGAAAACTAGGACTAAAACATTACAAATCAGTAAAATATAGTGATTATGAAATAGAATTTATAAGACATAATTATCCAACTTATGGATCTAAATTTTGTGCAGAAGCACTAAATAGAAGTGAAAATGCCATAAATAAGAAAATAAAGAAAATGAATTTACAAATAAATTGGAAACACTATTATATAAATACTAATGGTTATCTTGTAAATTGTGAAGATAGAGATAAACCCTATCTAGTTCATAGAAAAATTATGGAAGAATATTTAGGTAGAAAACTAAAAGATAATGAAATAGTACACCATAAAGATATGAACAAACTTAATAACGATATAGATAATTTACAAATAGTGTCAAGAAGTGAACATACTAAATTACATCAAGATTATTTGAAAAAGTGTCAATATAAGATATAGTCTGAACTTATGTGAAAGCATAAGAGAACTAATGGAAACGATTAGTTCGTAACATATTTGGAAAGTCAGATGGAATTGAGAGTACAAGCATACTATACTATTATTCATGCTAGTGAACCAGACTTGTTAATGTGTAGAGCTTATATGCCTTATAACTGTTATAATGAGAATTCTACTAAGTTTGATTATAAAAATCCTGAGCATATAAAAAATTATAGTAAACATCAATGGTATGAATGTATGACTGGAAAAGAATGGATACCTACAGACTTACATAGTGCAACCACTAAAAATGCATTTCCAGAATTAGAAGAAGGTACACCAGAGTTTAAACATCATAGAAAACTAGGAAAGAGAGCAAACTTCTTGAAGGTTTATCAAGGTGGAGTAGATGCATTAATGAACGCACTAGATGTTTCTAGAGATGTTGCAGAAAAACTAGATAAAGCCTTTTATAAATCTTTTCCTAAGATTAGAGAATATCAAGAATGGGTTACAGAACATTTAAGTCAATATGGTTATGTAGAAAACTTATATGGTAGAAGATATTATATGGATGATAGTAGGTTTTACTACAGAGCTTGTAATTACTTAATACAAGGTACTTGTGCAGATATGGTTAAAACTTTTGAGATAAAAGTTTGGGAGTATTTAACAAAGAATAATTTGAAGTCTAGACTAGTTTTACCAATACATGATGAGTTAATGGTAGCTGTAGCTAATGATGAGATGTTTGTTATAGAGGAAGTTAAAAGAATAATGGAAGATGTTACTGATGTTATTAAGTCTATACCTATGATAAGTGAACCTGAAATGAGTACTACTAATTGGGCTGAAAAGAAGGAGTATGTTATAAATGAAGGATAGAGTTAAAGAAATAAAACAATTAATATATTTAAAAACAGAATTGATAAGACAAACTAAGAAAGAAATAAAACAATTACAACAAGAAAAACAAACTATTGAAGGAGAGAAAAGGTTAGAAAAGAAGAAGGTGAAATAAATGAACATTTATTTAGATTATTTACTAAAGAATTTTGGTGGAGCACATTTAGCAGGAGCTAAAATTGCTGCTGAGCTTATTGAAAAATATGATATTACTGATATAAATAATGCATACCACAAATATGCAGATGATCATAATGAAAAATATCACAATGTAGAAAGAGCTATTAGACACTATATTAGTGCAGTTGGAAATATGAGGGATATTGAGAATATTCTAGGATGTAAGTGTTTTAATAATAGAAACTTTACAAATAAAGAATTTCTAGCAATAGTTAAAATAAGAGCTGAGGAGAGGAAATAATGACAACAATATCACAATTAGAAGGAAGAATAGTAGAATTAGAAAGAGACATATTATATTATAAAAATAGATACGAAAGAATACGAAATGAAAGAGATGATATGAAAAACAAGTTCAATGACCTAATGAATAACTCAGAAAAAATTGATAAAGCAACATCACTATACCTAAAAGAATTATCTGAAAAGGGTGAAGTTGATGGTCTTGCTTGTAAGATGTTTAATGTTTTGGAGGGAAATATAAAATGAAAATAGTTTTTGATTATATGGATAACTCCTATGAAATAACAAATATAACATATCATGAGTATGATGGAAAGATAAAGACCACAAGTATAGGATACAAGGGTGTTTATAATGATAAAAGTGCATTGCTACTTAGGAACTTTCATTTAACAATAGATGAAGTGATAAATGAAGTAAAAATGAATATAAGAGAGGAATATAAAAATGATAAATAAGAAAAGAAAGTTAATATTTGAATTTGAAGATAAAGAAAATGGAATTATGGTTAAGACTAAAGTTAAAGGTAAACTAAAATTAGCTGATATACTTTGTGCTAAACAAGTAATAGATAATAAGATAAAAGACAATGGCAAAGACAAAAGAAAGTAAACTTGAGCAAGACATAGAGAGATTTATGCAAAGAAAAGGTATTTGGCAACTTGCTAGATACCAAGCTCAGTCTAACCAAAATGGTTTACCTGATAGAATGTATTTATATAAAGGTTATCTTCTAGGTCTAGAACTTAAGACTGATGAAGGTAAGCCTACAAAATTACAACTAAAGAAACTTGATGCAATAAATAAAAATGGTGGAATTGGGTTAATTGTTAGAAATGTTAGAACAGTTGAACAATTAATAAAGTATATTGACGCATATGAACAATATACATTTACTTATCCGAGTACTATACGAGTACTTATGGAAGATTGGATGGAAGAAAATGGGTATTAAAGATTATATGAATAAATTATTATCTGACCTAGATAAAGAAGGATTTGTATTACAATATTATGAAGCATATTCCACTTCTAGTTGTTATATAAAACTAGATTATGGAGAATGTAATT
>JAFPMR010000182.1 GCA_017411235.1 Bacilli bacterium
GAAATATGTTCAAAGAGAGATTTATTTGTTTGGTTTAGACTAGCATTTCCTAATGCTGTAATGCCTAAAGAAGAATAGTATTATTTATTTTTGGTTTATTTTATAATGGTCTATGTAATAGCAATATTACATAGTTTTTTTGTTTTTAATTTGACGTGAACTCTGCGTAAAGGAGCACGTACACATCAATAGCTAAAAGTTATGTGTACTGTGATATTTTATTTAAGTACTGCAAAGTATTAAACACCCCTATATATTGTTTCACTCGATAGTTATAGCTGACTACCGAGTGTTTTTTTGCCCCTACGGGGCATAAGGGTTTTAATAAATAGGAGCTTATTATGTTAACTAAGTCACAGCAAACAGCTATTGATGAAATTAAAGAATTTATTAAGAATGATATGACTGTACATTGTTTATCAGGTTCACCTGGTACAGGTAAATCATATTTAATTGAAACAGAAATTCCTAAGTTATTAAGAAATACACCATATTTCTTAGTAACAACAGCAACTACTAATAAAGCTGCAGCAGTTATTCATGGTGTAACTTTATGTAAAGCATTTGGTATCAGTCTTAAAGCTGATATGGATACAGGGGTACAAGATTATAATCTTAGTAGATTAAAAACTATGCATAACCAATTTATCATCATAGATGAGGCATCTATGTTAGATGGTAAATTATGGCAGATAGTTCAAGAATCTAGTATTAACTGCAAGTTTTTATTAGTAGGTGATAAATATCAGTTACCACCTGTTAAAAGTACATTTAATCCATTCAATGAATATCCTATCAGTGAATTAATTGAAGTGGTAAGGCAGAAAGACCCAGATTTCTTAAATGAAATTAAACAGGCAAAGCAGGGTGTAATAAATTCTGAAGTATATATGCCAAAAGAAAATAGCTGTATTCATTTTCTTAAAACCAATAAAGAAGTAAGAGATTTATTAGCTAGTTTCACAAATGAAGATAAAGCATTAGCTTATACTAATGATAAATCAGTTGATTTAGCTTATACCATTAGAAGATTACAGAATAAGAGTACTGATTTCTGTATTGGTGACCCTGTAGCACCAAAGAATTATTGTGAAGATATTCAGGGTTATTCAGTACAAACAGGTGAAGACCTAATTGTATCTGCAATAGGTAAGAAACAGAATATCAAAATTGATACATATGAAATTGAAGTAAGACCATTTAATTTTATTGGTGTTAATGGAACATTCTTGGTTCCATCTAATTATAAATATGCTCTCATTGTAGCTAAAGAAATGGCTAAGAAAAAGAAATGGAGAGAGTATTACAGAATTAAAGAAGGTTTATTGGATTTAAGATTTAATGAGGCTAGTACCATACATTGTTCACAAGGTAGTACATATGACAGAGTATTCATTCATATGACTGACTTACTCACATGTAAATCATATAGTACTAAAGCTAGATTGTTATATGTAGCTTTATCAAGAGCCAAGAATGATGTGTATATTTATGAGGGAGACAGATAATGAAAGAATATCAATTATGGTTTTTTAATATGCTGCAGAATAAGCAGCAAGATATTATTCACACTATGTATAAGGACTTTGATGATAGATTATATACATGGCAGGCTTATCACAATAATATATTTGATATGCCTGAAATATTAAAACATATACAACAAGTACTAGAAGAGTGGAAGAATAAATTCCTAACTAAATCATCGGTATTCTTTACTGATGAAACACCAGAGGCAGCATTAAATAAGCATTTAGAATATTTAGATATATTTCTTGAAGGAATAAAAAGTCAAAAAGAAGTTGAATTATCTGAAGATTTAAAAGAAATATTCAACGAAGCTCTAGGTATAAAACTAGAGCTTTCTTTTTGTTTACCTTCAAGAGAGGATATATTAAATGGTAGTGTGTAACGGACAACCAATAAAACTAATCTTAATTAAACCAAATTGTTTAATTGAAGATAAGTTGGTTAAATACTATGGTGGTGACTTTACAGCTATAGGAACACCTAGTAATGGACCCGATAGAAAAACATTTAAAGCTGATTTAAAGGTAATGATACCAGCTACTACTAAGTGCATTATATGTGCTGATGTAGATATGTTTAAATCATTAACCAAGATGAAAAAAACAGGTAACTTAGATGGTGTACCTGTTAATACTGAATTAGGTATTCCTGCATTCATAATGCCTAATTACAACAGTATATTCTATAATCCTGAAGAGGCTCAGAGCAGAATGGATTATATCAATGAACATATTAATGATTATCTTAATGGTTCATATAAAGTAATAGGAGATAACATTATTCACTCTGCTGAATATCCTACCAATATAATGGAAGTGAATATGTTTCTTAAAAAGCTGTATCAATATGACAAGATAACAGTAGATATTGAAACAGCTAGTAATCATTTCATTGAATTAACACCTAAAGAAGAAGAACAATTCGGTAGTGGATTACATCATTTTTCTAATAGGTTATATTCTATTGGTTTTGCTTGGGATAAGCATAATGGTGGAGCATTTATATATGATGACTCTTATAGAGATTTATTAAAACAATTCTTTATAAGTTATTCAGGTAGATTAATATTTCATAATGCATCATTTGATATAACACAGCTTATATATCATTTATTTATGAATGATTTAGAAGATTATCCTAATATGCTAGAAGGATTACATTGTATGTGTGATAAAACAGATGATACATACTTAATGTCTTATCTAGCACTTAATTCATGTTCATCACCTTCATTAAGTCTTAAATCATTAGCTTATGAATACTCAGGTAATTATGCAGAAGATGTATCTGATGTAACTAAAGTACCTGTTCATAATCTTTTGGTTTATAACTTAAAAGATGTTTTATCTACTTGGTTTGTATATGAGAAATATTATCCTAAGATGGTAGAAGATGAACAGGAAACTATTTATAAAGATTTATTTCTACCTAGTCTTAAAACATTAATACAAACTCAATTAGTTGGTTTTAGAATTAATGTTAATGCATTAGATAAATTAACTGCTGATTTAAATAAACAGTATAATGATTTAATTAATAAGTTAATACAATATCCTGAAATCAAACAGGTAGAACATATCTTAAACCAAAGAGAATTAATTAAATGGAATAATGATGGTAAGCATAAGAAAGTAAAGACTATTAAAGATTTTAATAAAACCTTTAATCCAGGTAGTACTAATCATGTAGCTATATTGTTATATGATGTTCTTAAAATACCTGTTATTGAACTAACTGAGGGTGGTCAACCATCATGTTCATCTAAGACTTTAAAGAAATTAATAAATAGAATTACTGACCAAAGACTGTTAGATATTCTTCAATTATTTATTGATATATCTGCCGTTGACCAGATATTAGTTCTGTTTATTCCTGCATTTCAGAGAACACCTACTATGAGTGATGGTACTAAAGGTTTATTTGGTTCATTCAATTTAGGTGGAACTAAAACAGGTAGATTATCTAGCTCTAAACCAAATCTACAAAACTTACCTTCTACAGGTTCACCATATGCTAAACCTGTTAAAGATATATTTGTAGCACCTAAAGGATTTATATTTGTAGGTGCAGACCAAAGAAGTTTGGAAGATAGAATTAGTGCATTAACTACTAGAGATCCTAATAAGATAAAGGTATATACAGAAGGATATGATGGTCATTGTTTAAGGTCTTATTCATATTTCCAAGAAAAAATGCCTGATATTACTGAAGAAATTAATAAAGGTGAAAAATCAGAAGTAGAAATTATTAATTCTATTAAAGCTAGATACCCTGAATTAAGACAGAAATCTAAAAGTATTACTTTCTGTTTAACTTACAGTGGTACTAAATATGCTCTTATGCAGGAATGTGGATTATCAGAAGAAGATGCAATCCAAGCTGAATCAAGATACCATGAACTGTATAAAGTATCAGACCAATGGGTTAAAGACCATGTAAATAAAGCTTGTAAAGAGGGTTATGTTACATGTGCTTTTGGTTTAAAATTAAGAACACCTTTAATTAA
>JAFPMR010000183.1 GCA_017411235.1 Bacilli bacterium
GTCATTAAAGAAATCTAAAAAAATAAGGAGGTCTAAAATGGAAAGACTTGAAGAAATTGAAAAAAGAAAACTTGAGTTAAGAGATGAAATTGAAGGTTTAGAAGATTTAGACAAGGTTGAAGAAATTAATAATGAAATAGATGCTTTGAATGAAGAAGTTGAACAAATCAATGAATCTCAAAAGCAAGAAGAGGTTGTAGAGGCATTAGAAGATAATGACCTTGAAACAAAATCAAAATTAGTTTCTATTGAAGAAAAGAAGGAGGATTTAATAATGGAAACAAGAAATAGTAAAGAATACATAAATGCTTTTGCAGAATATGTAAAAACAGGAAAAGATGAAGAAGTTAGAGCATTATTAACTGAAAATGCTACTAATGGAACAATAGCAGTTCCTGACTTTGTTTTAGATGAAGTAAAAACTGCTTGGGACAATAATGAACTTTTATCATTAGTTAGAAGAATGAATGTAAGAGGAAATCTTAAAGTTCAATTTGAAATAAGTGGAACTGATGCAGTAGTACATACTGAAGGTGCTTATGCTGTTGATGAAGAAGAGTTAGTTGAAGGTATTGTAGAACTAGTACCTGTATCAATCAAAAAATGGGTAAGCATTAGCGATGAAGTTATGGACATGAGAGGTGAAGAGTTCTTAAGATATATCTATGATGAACTAACTTATAGAATCGCTAAAAAAGCAGCTGACTTATTAGTTGCTAAAATTGTAGCATTAGATACTACTGCTACTACAAATGCACCAAGTATTGCAAAAGTAACTGCTGCACCTGCTGTTGGAACTATTGCAACTGCTATTGGTAATTTAAGTGATGAGGCAGCAAATCCTGTAATTGTAATGAACAAATTAACTTATGCTGCTTTCAAAAATGCTGCTTATGCTAATGGTTATGGTGTAGACCCATTTGAAGGATTAAGAGTTGTATTTAATAACTCACTACCTGCTTATAGTGCAGCAAGTGCTAATGCTTGTTATGCTGTTGTAGGTGACTTTGGACATGGTGCTATTGCTAACTTCCCAAATGGTGAAGATATTGAAATTAAATTAGATACTTTATCTAAAAAGAAAGAAGATTTAGTAGAAATACTAGGAAGAGAATACATTGGTTTAGGTATAGTTGCTGATAAAGCATTTGTTCAAGTTTGCAAACCAGCTAGTGTATAATTAAATAAGAAAGAAGGTGGACTATGCTAGATGAAATAAAAAAAATACAAGGCATTAATCATACTGACTTTGATTCAATGATTAATACTTGGATTGAATCTGCAAAGTTAGATTTAAAAAGTATTGGCATAGTCAGTACTTTAGTTGATAATCCTGATAGTTTGGTTCAAACTGCAATAATAACTTATGTGTTGAGTTTTATTGATGTACCAAATGCTGAAATGTATGCTAAAAGTTATTCTATTCAAAAAGATGTTTTAAGACATTTGATTGAATATATAGAGGCATGAAATGGAATATAGTGAAATAATTTATTTATTAAC
>JAFPMR010000184.1 GCA_017411235.1 Bacilli bacterium
ATACCACAAACAACATATAATACTTTTCTATTAATCCTAATCTTCTTTATTAATTTAATAACATTTCTAAAGAAATTTTTTAAAGCATTGCCTATCTTAGGTAAAACTTTTTTCTTCTTACTCTTCTTTTCTTCCATAGTTATCATCCTTTCATGATTAAATCACTATATCTAAATTATAATCTTTCTTAAGTTAAAATTCAATTGTTATAAAAAAGAAATATAGTTCCATATATTTCTTTTTTATTCTTTACCTATTATTGTATTATATTCCTTAATAATAAAGTCATCAGTCATACCAGCAATATAATCAATTACTTTTCTAGCATCACTTGTATTATCCTTATACTCATCAATCATATCATTTAAGAATACTTTAAAGATACGACTTTCAGTATCATTATTCTTAACATCTTCTAAGCAATGATCAAATACAGTTCTAAAAACTTTTTCATAATAATCTATTTGTTCCTTAGTATTAGCTTTACTATAAATATGTTCATTATTAAATTTCTTTAAACTTCTTATAGCATTAAATACTTCATCGCTCATACAAATATAATCTTTATTCATACTATGTTCTAATAAATCTACATTTATAGTATTAATAATCTCTGTATTTCTAGTTCCTAAAACATCTACTATTTCCTTAGGTACTTCATCCATTGTGATAACACCCATTCTAATAGCATCTTCAACATCTCTACCAATATAAGCAATAATATCACTTATTCTTACAACACAACCTTCAATAGTCATTGGTACTAATTGATAAATAATATTAGGATCTTTATATGACTTTTCATATTCTTCCAAGAACTCTTCTTTTGTTTTCTTCTTTGGGCGATATTCTTTTAATTCGAGTTCTCCATTATGACACATAATACCATCTAATACTTGTAGTGTTAAATTCAAACCTTTACCATTCTTTTCTAAATTCATTAAAGTTCTAACACTTTGAATATTATGATTGAAATAACCTTCATTATTCTCTAATGATATTTTATTTAGTATTCTTTCTCCAGTATGACCAAATGGTACATGACCAATATCATGTCCTAAAGCTGCAGCTTCAATCAAATCTTCATTTAATCTCAAAGCTCTACCTAAAGTTCTTGCTATCTTTGAAACCATTTGAACATGAGTCATACGTTTACTAATATTATCATTATCATATAAAGAGAATACTTGTGTCTTATCCATATATCTTGTATAAGATAAAGAATAAACTATTCTATCCGCATCACGATAATAAGGAGTTCTAAAGTCATTATCAGTTTCATCTTTAAAACGATAAGCTTCGCTATCTTTTGTAGCAAATTCTTTTATATCCTTATTTCTTAAAGCCATGTTTTTCTTTATTTCTTCATACATATATACCACCCACCTAATTAGATTATATCAAAAAAAGAAGATAAGAACTACTGTTCTTATCTTACTACTATTTCTATATCACTTAATGGGTATGTTGAACAAGGATGAATAAAGTTATATTTCTTATCTGCATTAACTCTCTTATCATTAACTATTTTAACTTCACCCTTAACTAATTCACTTCTACAAAGGCCACAACTTCCGTCATGACATCTACTTGGAATATAGATTCCACCATCTTCAATAGCTTGTAATATAGTCTTATTGTTATAACAAGGAATTACATATTTTTCATCACCTATAAAGATAGATAAATTATATTTAGCAACTCTCTTAATATTACAATTAGGAAGATAACTATCATATCTAATATACTTTTTAGGTAAACCAAGAGGTTGTAATTCTTTTTCTAAATATTTTAACAATCCTTCAGTACCACTTATAAATATACTAGTATTATTCTTTAATTCACTTTGAATTAGTTTTAAAGTAACAAACCCATCTAAAGTATCTTCTCTACTTTCTTCAGATAATACAAATCCAACACGGATATTATCTCCACTAGCTAACTTAATCAATTCATTTTTATAAATTAAATCATCATTCTTTTTCTCAGTATAGAAAATAGTTAAATTAATCTTATAGAAACCTTCTTTAACAGCTTGCGCCATCGCATAAGCTGCAGCAACTCCACTACCATTAACAATCATCAGAATGTTTTCTTCATCTCTAATAGAATCGTAGTAGAAATCTCCATAAGGAGCTGTTATAGAGAATTTTTCTCCAACTCTTAATCTTGTAAATAAATAATCTATTACAAAATCATCCTTGTTTTCAAGAACCGTAATTCTATACTCACTATCTACATTAACAGAACCTGATAAAGTAAAGTTTCTAGTATAAAAATTACCATCAATATTAATAATTACAGCAATCTTTTGACCAGGTTTAAATGGTGGTAAAGATTTATTACTAGAATCACTTAAAACTAAAGTCTTTGCTCTCTCAGTTTCATTTAAAACTTTTTTAACAGTGGCAATAATCATCTTAGGTTTTAATTCATCTACCAATGATTGAGTCTTAGTTTGAGGATTAATAACCATGTCATTGCCTTTCTTTAACCAACCATCTCTATTAGAAGCAAGATTTTTAAACTTTTGTTCATCAAAAGCACCTAAAGTACTTATCTTAATCTTTTCCATCTTATTCACCTGCTCCTTCTACATCTAAAGCAGCAACAAGTCCAGAATACAAATTAGAATTATAACCATAGAAGTCTCCATCGAAACCTCCACATGTTTCTAATCCTTTAATATACTTCTCATTGTTCTTATTTAACTCTCTAGGAAGATAATTATCTAAATTATTTAATCTAAATCCAAATAAATTACCATCTAGATTATTAGTTTTAACTGCAGCATCTATCGGTGAAATAATATCTATTTCTTCAATATAATTAGCAATATTAATCTTCGTATACTTTTGGAAAGTATCAATCATTCTTTGAGCTATTTCATTAACATCTCTTTCATAGTTCTTACGATC
>JAFPMR010000185.1 GCA_017411235.1 Bacilli bacterium
ATCTGGTAAGATTAACCAATCAAAACGATAGTTTAAGCCTGCTAAGATGAAACCTACAAGAAACATTAAACCGCTAAGAAGAATAACTGTTTTCTGTTCCCCTTCTTTTTCTTTGTTATTTAATCTTCTTCTAAGTAAATCAGGATTTTTAATCATCATAACGATACCTGCTATAAACATAGGTATAAATAATACAGCCATGAATAACCATCCTTGCCAGTATGATAATGTTCCTGGTAAGAATAGTAGTAATCCTACTAAGATGATTCCTAGTACTATTTTAACTATAGCTTCTATAAATAATTTTATATCCATATCTATCACCATTTAAATTATAACATATTAAAAAATAGTCTTTCGACTATTTTAAGTTAGCTAATGCTTCTGGATTGTTCTTAGTAATCATGCCTAGGGTTTCACATGTTTCCATCTTTTTACAAGTACCACATGTTTTTACTCTTCTTTTAGTAGCACATTGTCTGATAGGACATATTGATTCACAGTATGGAGTTTTTACTCCTCCTAAACGACAACCAGTACAATTTATCATATCTGGAGTTATTTCTGTACTGTTTAGTTTAGACCATTCTTCTGCTACTTTAGCACGTAAGACATTATCATCTGTTACGGTTGCTATTCTTGCTTCACAAGTTTCACAATCTAATCCACAATAAGCAATAAATTCATTCATAATTATTTCTCCTTTATTATTTAAGTTTTCCTTTAGGTCTTAATACTAGGCTTTTACCTTCTTCAGCAACGTTTACATTTTCGTATTCTCTTTTAGCTTCTTCTAAGTAAAGTGTTTTATCTTCTTCTGGCCAAAAATGAGTTAGTAGTAATTCTTTAGCTTTGGCATTACTTGCTAGAAGACTAGCACTAGATGCTGTCATATGGGTTTTACTATTAGCATTATGTCTTTCTAAGAAAGAACTTTCACATATTATTAAGTCTGCATCTCGGCAGAATTCTATTAATCCATTGAAGTTCGTTGTACCTATATCAGAGGTATAGATAACTTTTTTTTCACCATTCTCTAGTTTTACCATAAATGATTCAATTGTATGAGAATGATTATCTTCAAAGGATATTGTTAAATCATCTATCTGGACTCTAGTTTTATCATCTATATCAATGTATTCAGCATAACTATCTTTGTTAGATAGTATAGATGCTTTGTTAAAACCATATTCATTTTTAGGTAGGTAAATCTTTATTTTATCTTTTATTAAACCTAAGTTGTGATAAACAAAGGAAGCATATTGTAAAGCTCCTAAGTCTCCGAAATGATCTTTATGATAGTGAGTTACTATTACGTGCAAGTTTTCTAAATCATCTGGAAAGTTTAGTAATCTTGTTATACCATTACCACAATCTAATAAGATTCTTTGATTATTATAATTTATTAAATAACCTGGACAGTTCATATTATCTTTTGTATATGGAGATACTGTTCCAAGTGGTGTTACTATTATTTCACTCATAGATACTCCTTCTTTTTTATTTCTTTTTATTCTTTTTAATATATTTGTATGTTCCTGCTGCAACAGCAATTGCACCACCAACTACTAGAGTATTTCTTAATACTTTAAAGAATATTGATGTTTCTTCCTCTTCTTCTTTGTATCTTCTTCCTGTTCTAAGTGAATAAACTATTTCTACTATTCTTTTTGCTTCTCTACTATCTTCTGCACTAAATTCTATTTTGTCATCTCTTGTGATAATTGTGATATCATTTCTATCTAAGTATATTTTAGCTTGATCATGTTTTGTTTTGATATCTTTTATTAATACTCTTAGTACTGTGTGATATTTATCTGAGAATAGTTTTTGTTTTTTAAATATTAATTCCTTAGCAGTTATTTTTAATAAGGTATTATATTTTACTCCTTTATAACATACTATAGTTTCTAATATAACTTTTGGTTTATCTTGTTCTTTCATAGTTATCTCCTTAAATTATTTCTATTGCTTTTTGATAATCATTTATGTCAAAATCAACATTGTACACTATGTCTCCAGCATTGAACATACTCATGTATTCTTCAATAGTTACATATTTTGCAGCGCTAACTTCGTTATCAGAAAATTCTAAATCATTTATTCCTATATTTTCTTTGTATAAATATATATCTTTTATATTATGTTTATTATCGTTGATTACAGTTTTGAAAAATATAAGTTTATTAGTGTCTACTTTTATTCCTAGTTCCTCATGTATCTCTCTTACGAGTCCTTCAATAGGCGTTTCTCCTACTTCGATGGCTCCACCATTGCATTCCCATTTTCCTGGAAGAACCATTTTAGTATTAGATCTCTTGGTTATTAATATTTCATTGTTTTCGTTAAAAATAATTAATTGGACACCTATAATGTATTCATTTTCTTCTAATGTATCTTTGTGTCTTATCTTTGTTTTACCAGTTTTATTTTTGTTTCTATCATATATATCTACATATTCAGTTTTTGTCATATTATCACCTATCTCGGATTATTATTTTTCATAATTAATCTTTTCTCTAATGGTAATATTTCAGTTTCATAATTTACTCCGAGTTGATTTGCTAATTCAACTGAATCTATTAGTAATTCTTCTAAACTATGAGATGGTTCTTTATTGGTATCTGTTTTATATAACCAGTCTAAGTATTTTATCTTTCTAGCTTCGTCTGGTCTTCCGTATAAGATTTTGCCTGTATGGATCCAATAACCAAATTCTACATTTGTTGTAAAGGCAGGCATGTCGGGTAATTCTCTTGGAATCCAGAAAGCAATTACAGATGCATTAGATAAAGCATCTCTTTCCCATTGTGCTTGGTCTACATAATCTCCTTTTATTTTTCCTGTTGAATATTCAGGAACATATACTACTCCATCAAACTCTAATTTTTCTAACATTCTGCAAGCATCTGCTCTCCATGATTTGATATTATCTCCTCTAGGGGTTGGACCAGCTAAAAAGATAGATTTTTGATTAGTTAATACTTCTTGATCTGAATAATTAATTTTCATGTAGTTACCTTCTTTCCTAACTCAAATATGATAGATAGCAGTTAAATTATTTTCTTGTTCATGATCTAATTCAGTAAATAGTTCTTTTTTATAATTAATATTATTATGTTCTAAACATAATTCTAAGAAGCATAAAAAGATACCGATATCTATCTGATTATAATAGATAACTCTATCTTTAGGCATGATACCCCTTTTACCTTCTTTACGATATCTATATACTTTAATTTCTTTTTCTGTTGCTTCTACTTTCCAAGGCTGAGTATTACAGGCACTAGGAGTAAATCTAACTATATTGGCTATATCTAAATAGTTATCTCCAGTCCATATTTCAGATAGTTCTTTTCTTTTACTTTTATACATG
>JAFPMR010000186.1 GCA_017411235.1 Bacilli bacterium
AATAACTTCAAATTTTAAATCTTCAATTTCTTGAAAAAACATATGTTCTATAGGACGAGTTTCATAAAAATCTCTACCTGATGTATCACTAATTTTTTGACACCATTTTCCATCTACATTTTCTAAACGATATTTTAAATTACTTAGAAAATAATCATAAAAACCTTTATCTATGGCTTCTTTTATAATACTCATAATATTATTCTCCTTATATTATCCAAAATAATTTGCTATTATACCTGTTACATCAAAGAAATTATCTAATTCAATATTATAACTAATCTTCTCCCCTATATGCATTTTCTGGATATTTTACTATCCAATCGTGTAAGTTGCTACAACCTAAATCAATCATTTTATGTCTAATTGTTGCTCTAGTATCACTACTATCACAATGTTTTAATATAAAATCTAAATATAAATTAGCATCAATTAATTGGTCTATACAGTTATCCTCCATATCTTCTGTACAAATATATTTTAAATTATCATAATAACATTTATCTGGATTTTCATTATACCATTCTACTATAGTTAGAGATAAATCAGATAATTTTTGTGCTACTGCTTGCCAAACCCTATAATCTGCATCATTAATAAGTTTATCAAGACCATAACCTTGTTCTGCTACAGCTTTACGAACCTCATAATTTTCATCATAAACAAGTTTATCAAGACCATAACCTTGTTTAGCTACTGCCATACGAACACTAACATATTCATCATTAATAAGTATGTCAAGTCCATAACCTTGTTCTGCTACAGCTTTACGAACCTTATAATTTTCATCATTAATAAGTTTATCAAGTCCATAGCCTTGTTTGACTACTATTTTACGAATATCTTCATCTTTATCATTAATAAGTTTATCAAGACCATAACCTTGTTCTGCTACTGCCATACGAACACTAATATATTTATCATTAATAAGTATGTCAAGTCCATAACCTTGTTCTGCTACAGCTATACGAACCTCATAATTTTCATCATTAACAAGTTTATCAAGACCATAACCTTGTTTAGCTATATAAAGTTTAACACCATTACCTACACTGTTGTAATGTTGTACAAAATTAAATACTACATCTAACCCATAATTTTTATGGTTTTTAAGAAATTCTATAAGGTCATTACTAGAAAAATCATATACATTTTTTAATTGTTCATCTATTTTTTCATCTAAATTAAAATCACTTCCATAAGGAATATACTCGCATTTATCTGATATATACATATTAAATATTCTCCTTTTTTAATAGATTATTCTTATATTTTATTTGCTCATTTAATTAATTTACTTCTTTAATATTTCAATCTAACAAAGTTTTACTTCACTTATCTTGTATGCTTTATCATCTTGTGAATCAATTAATCGTTTTTCAAATACATATATTATATATTCTGATGGTCACCCCCCATATCACTATGCTCCTTTTAGCTTATTAATAGTTATTTATCTATAAATACCACCTTTAATTAGCATATCTGCTAACATAGTAGCACTTACTCTATCTGGCATATTATCATAAAAGTAATCATCAAAGTAATCTTTTACAAATTCTTCATCAGTGCGTTCAATAACTTCCTGAATACTCAAATAATCACTACTCCATTCATTAGCAATACGTTCAGCTAATGATTCTCTATTTTTAGCATAGGTGTATTTTGAATTAACAAGTTTTAACCAATTTTTAGATTCTGCATATATACTAAATAAAACATTTATTTCATCTTGATTTAATATACTTTCTTTTGATACATTACCATTTTCACCATCAAAAAAACCAGATATAAAAGGACGGTAGAAATCATTATTATACCAAGTAACTAAATTAGAATTTAATATTTGGTAAATAATATGTGGATTTGTTTGTTTTAATAATTTATTTTTAATGACTATAGCTGCTAGGTCACTTATATTATTATCCTTGATAAGTTTATCTAACATATCTACTAAATTATCAACATTATGGTCTTGTAAATAACTATCAATATATAATGTTATAAGTTTAGAATCGGCTGTTTGTAAAATATAGTTATTAGCATTTACATCATCAAATTTAAATTCTATATTATTTAAAAAATCAACTATTTTATCTTCATCCATACACTTGA
>JAFPMR010000187.1 GCA_017411235.1 Bacilli bacterium
AATGTATTTTTAGCAAATTTTTCTATAAAAAACAAGATAAATTATTATTTATCTTGTAACATTTTAAGTAAATCAATTTTAAACATATCTTTTGAGGCATTCTTTTTAGAAATCATAATACCTTTATATGTTGTTAACTCAGATTGATGTCCTTCTAATAAAATGTCTGAAGGAGTTATATTATTAAGCATAATTGTTTGCTCTTTAACATATACTGTATAAATTAATTTAACGTCACCATGTACCTGAGTAAACATATTATCACTAGGTAATTTTAATTCATATGTTTCAGTACCAGCTTTTTTATTTTGGCTAGTCATAATTCCAACGAATTTACCATTTCTTAAGGCTGGATAGTACTCAAAGTTTAACTTTTTATATGCTAACATATTGTACTTCTTTAACGCTCTTTCTAGTTTCTTAAATTCGTTTTCGTTAATATAATCTAATACATATCCTTTCATCATGAATTCCCCCTTATTTCATTCGTGATTTAATTTTACCATCGAATGTTTAAAACCGTCAAATTTTGCTATCAATCCTGCTTCCAATTTTAGATGGTTCGAGATAAATTATACCAATTTAGCCCATAAATATCAATAAAAATAAGCCTTTTTAATATAAAAAATCTTTATAGGCTTATAAATATACTTTTTCATTAAAAAAAGCCTTAAAAAGGCTTAATTTATGTCTAATTCGATGATTGTTTCACCATCGTTTAAACCATTTATGTAGTATTTTAGTACTTTTTTATGGTTTTTTAAGTAATTATGAGTAGCACTTCTTAATGCTCCAGTACCTTTTCCATGGATTATTACGATATTTTTCTCTTTTAATTTAAGATTATCTTTGATAAATGACTCAATTACTGCTATACAAGTAGCTCTTGTTTCGCCATGAATATCTAATCTTGGAAATCTAATAGTAAATGGATCATTAATAGTTCTGCTCATATAGTTTCTTCATCTCTTCCAATGTTGGTATAGCATCAGTTGTTCCAACTTTTTCAGCACATAATCCTGCTGCTATACAACCCATTTTAACAGCTTTTTCTAAATCCCCACCATTTACTAAGGTATGAGCAAAAGCTGCTCTGAATATTGTACCACATCCATGAGTATCCACAACATTTACTTTTAAACTTGGGCTGATCTTTATTTGATTATTTATACAATATAGCGCGCCTTTTTCACCTAAAGTGATTACGAATTCTGTATTTAGGTATTTTTTCTTTAATCTTTGATATACTTGAACTAAAGTTTCCATTTGTTGGAAGTCTACTTTAACACCTGTAACAGATTCAGCAAATTCTTTAGTACATATTACGTATTTAGCTTTTCTTAATAACTCAATAACTGGTTGAGTTATTAAACTAGCATCTAAAACAGATAAGGCATGAGGATATCTTTCTAGTAAGTTCTTAGCTTGTACTGAGTCGTATCCGTCTACACATATTACATCAGGTGTGAAGTCAAAATCACATTTCTTTAAACTGATGTATTTATCAGATAAGTTATATGTTGTATGTTTACCTGTACTTTTATTTATTAAAACAACTGATAAGCTTGTATCATTATCGTATGATGGTTCTATATAACGTGTATCGATGTGCATGGAATCAAATACTTTTCTAATTCTTGTTCCCCATACATCGTTACCTAAAACACCTGCTATAGCTGCTGCTACACCCCATCTAGCTAAACAACATCCAATTGCTGCAGCAGTTCCTCCAACAGTACCACCTTTGTCGAAGAATTCATTTACTGATCCTTCATCTGGCATTTTATCGATAGTTAGATTTACTTCATAACTAATTCTACCCATACATATTGCTTTAAGCATATCAATCACCCTTTATTCTCTTATAATTATAATATAAATTTTGTTAGTATTCAATTAATAATATTATTCCTTTGTGTAGCCAATCTTACCTTGTAAATAATTAGTAGACATACTGTCTGGTCTTCCCCAATTATAGAAATATAAGATATCTTCAATGTTTTCTTTTTTTCCTTTTCTTACTTCTTTATTAAATAATTCATCTTCACCTATATTTTGTTTAGGATTAAAACGAGTATCACCAATTAATTCTTTTTTATAAATGCAATTCCATACACTAGTATTCCATTTTTCTGGTTGATCTTTAATAATTCTTTTACCATTGATACTTTGCCAGCTAAAAAAGCAATAATCAAAGTCGGATGTTTTAATCTTATTTAGGATTTTAGATACATAGTCTAGTGAAACCAGGTCATCAGAATCGACAAAAGTAATATATTTACCTTTAGCGTTATCTAGGCCTATGTTTCTTGGAGTTGATGCGTTTCCGGAGTTCTTTTCTAGATGAATTACTCTTGCTGGTAGTTCATCTAACTCTTTTTCGTTGCAACCATCATCTATTATTAACCATTCTACTTCATCAGTTAATTGAGTATTTAATATTTTAGATAAGAATTTTATGTATTTTAAAGTGTCATAGTATGGTGTAATAATAGTTAGTTGCATAATTCTACCTTCTTTATTATTTATTCTATTGTATTATAACATAAAAAGACTAAGAAATGTCTTAGTCTTTAATTTTAGAATGTAATTTTTTGAATTGCTCTTCTGTAACATAATTTTTAATTACATCTTTTCTTTCTTCGATATCTTTAATTAATTCTTTATCATTTAATTTTTTGATTAATGAATCTATATTTATTTCTTCTCCTAAAGCACTTATTAATTCTGTTAAATAGTATCCATCTTTTTTCTCAATGTAATAATCTACTATTGGATCAAAGTTTTTATTAGTGTTTTCATAATTAAATGCTAAACGCCATAACCATTCTCTTTCGTCTTTTTCAATACCAACACGAACTAGTTCTTCGAATTCTTCGTTAGATAATTGTGGTGGGAATGGTGCTTTAATGTACTGAGCTATAAATTCTAATAATTCATATTTTGTTAAACTATCAAAACACTTGTTAAAGTATTTATTGCTATTAATGAAATCAGTTACTTTAAACCATCTTTCATGAGAATCTATTTCTTTTTCATGTTCTTTTTTTAAGTTAGTAATTTGTTTTCCTAATATTTCGTCATCTTCTGGAATTGAACTTAGTTTATCAACTAGTTTTTTTATTTGCTCTTTTTTAACTCTTACATATTCGTCTTCCTTATTCGGATTATCTTTAGATATTTTTTCAATTCCTTTGATTAATTCTTCAATGGCTTTGACATCTTTAGCTGGATATTTTTCTAAATCCATCTTTTTAAGTTGCTTAATTAATTCTTCAACAGATATATATCTATTAAAGAACTTGTAACAAATATTTAATAATTCTTTATTTTTCATACTATCACCTCTATTTAGCTAGCTTTTTGTTTAAGAACACGATTATTAAGGAGATTAAATACGTTATTAAATAGATTATTGGCAAAGCAAAGATAATATTACTCATTTTACCACCAAGAAAGCCATAAAAATCATACTTATAAGATAATCCGTCAGTCTTGAGATGAGCAATTATTGCACCTGTATAATAAATGGAATAGATTATCATTGGTAATAAACCATATAATGCATTTTTAAGTTTATTATTGTGTTTTTCGAAGAATACATAACTTGTTAAAGCTAATAATGGAACTATTAAGTGAAAGAATAAATTACTATTATTATACATAGCATAGAATCCATATCTAGGTGTTAAGAATACTAAAGTAACTAGAAAAGTTAACATGATACCTGCTGTTCCTAAAAGTTTTAAAATATAAACACGCTCTGGTATTTTGTTTATTTTCTTTCTAAGTAATAAACATTCATATATTATTAACCATAAGGAAATAATTCCTATTAAGATATTGGAATCTACTGTATAGAATTTAAACATTTCAATTTTAGTTGCAGTTAGTAAATCTTGTGCTGGCATAAACTTAATACCATTAAACATAAATATATTTCCTAATAATACTAAAATTACTATTAGTATATTGAGTATTAATGATTTTTTAACTTTCTTCATATTCTCACCTTTTACGTATTAATTATAACATAAAAAAAGATAGATTATTTCTATCTTTTTAGAATTGTTTTTCGAATTCTCCTTTTATTCCAATACCTTCACTTTTAATCATAAATGTACGAATATTAAAGTTTTTCATATTTCTTTCTAGTTTGATTAATTCATATTTTGTTAGAGCTGTATAGATGATATATGTTCTAGAGTCATCATAGCCACCTTTAGCATACCAGTATGTAAAATCTCTATTTAGTTCATTTTTAATAAAATCATTGATTAGTTTAGGATTTTCTTTGCAGAATATGAATGCTGTAGAACAGATATTTTGTTCATGTAAGCGATCAACCATTAAACTATCTACTGCAGAATAAATAATAGAATAAATCATGATTGGTAAACCATATCTTATTCCTGCTATTGCATAGATGAATAAATTTATTGCTAAACCTAATTTACCTACAGAAAAGTGATTATTCTTTTTAGCTAATGTTAAACCGACGATATCTGTTCCTCCAGTAGATGCTCCACTAGATAAGATCATTCCTACTCCTACACCACCAATTAAGCCGCCTACAAAGACGTTTGTTAGTGTATCGTCTACTAATAGTTTATTAGGCAATACTGATAGTAATACGGCTTGTATTGATACAGCGAACAAGGTTCTAAAGAAGAAATGCTTCCCTAGGTTTTTATATGCTATTACAAATAATGGTATATTTATTAAATAATAGATAATACCACTGTAATCAAATGTTGTATTTAGATGAAATACATCGTTACAGATACTTCTAATTAATTGTGATAGACCAAGTATTCCTCCTGTATATAAATCATTTGGAACAACAAAGAAGTTAATTGCTATACAGAATAGTAATGAACCTAAAATAGCTTTAAATAAATCTTCTAAACTCCAGTTAAATGTTTTTTTGATAAATTTCATATTATCACCTCAGTGCATGTAAATTATAACATTTTAAAATTAAATGTAAATACATAAAAAAAGACTAGATTATCTAGCCTTATTTATTAATGTTTTTCTTCTTTGATTAGTTAATGCATATATAACTGCTCCAGAGATGAACATTACACTAATAACCATTATAATTTTACTTCCTGTATTTGGATTAACATTATTAGCTAATTCTAATACTTCACATAATGATGGAGTAATAATCATTTCACCAGCTACTAGTGTTTCTTTTTCTACATATTCAAATGCTTTGAATTTAGCAGCAGAATCTATTTTTGATGTTGCTTGATAGTTATTAGAACTATTTAGTTTAATATATTGGATCATATTATTTGGTTCATCAAATAGATTTCTAGATGCAATATAGAAGCTTCCATATGGATCGTTTGCAGGAATTATCATAACTTTATTAGTATATAGAGCATTTTCATCTGTTATAAAACCATTCTTACCTGAATATTTGAATATGAAGTTAACGTTATCATCATTTTGAATATATCCGGTTAAAGTTAGTTTTTTTCCACCTTCGTTAACAAACATTAAGTAATCTTTAAATTCATTATAATCAGGATCATTACTAGGTACTTCTGTAACTTCCCATAGTGTATTTTCAGCAGGTTCATCATTTAATACATAGAAGTATTCTTTACCATCAATGATGTTGTATTCTTGTATTACAAGAGCTTCTTCAGCTTTTACATCTCCTCTTAGATAGACGAATCTACTTCCACCTTCTGTTGCATATAATCTATTATTGGTAGTTAAGGTATATGTGTGTCCAGGTTTAATATCTGTTGGGAATACTTGCACCCATTTACTAATCTCTTCTTTTTTATATGAAACGTTCTTTTGAGGTAATGTGTAATAGTTACCATTAATTAATGCTTTTACTTCATAATTGATTTGAGTATCGCTACCGTCATGGAAGACTGGTAGGTCTTCATATGTATATTCAAATCCTGTTTTATTATTAAGTTTTACTTCTTCATTTTTAACTTTTTTACCATCAGCAAATAATTGAAGAGTAACACCTTCTTCTTTTTTACTTTCACATTGGCTACAGTCAAGATTTAATTTAATATTTCTCTTAACTTCACTTTCTTTATTAAGGACAACTGAATCTGTTGCACACATCGTTTCTTTAACAGTTACATTAACTGCTACTTGAACATCTGCTTCAATATATTCATAAGCTTTAAATAAGCCAGCTGAACTCTTATGAGATGTTGCATAATAATTATTTCCATTTACTGCTAAATATTCGGTTCTATTATATTTGTCTAGTGGGGCTTCGAATAGATTTCTTGATGTTATATAGAATTTACCTCTTGAGTTCTCACTAGGTATTATTTGAACTTTATTTGTATATAAAGCATTTTCATCTGTTATAAAACCATTCTTACCTGAATATTTGAATATGAAGTTAACTCTATCATCATCTTGAATATATCCGGTTAAAGTTAGTTTTTTTCCACCTTCGTTAACAAACACTAAGTAATCTTTAAATTCGTTATAATTTGGATCGTCTGTTGGAACAGCTTCTACCTTCCATTCTGTATTATTTTTTGGTACTTCATTTAGTGAATAATAAGATGGTTTACCATTAATAAATACATAATCGTTTTCTATGATTGCTTCTTCAGCCTTTACATCGCCTCTTAGATAGATAACTTGTGGTAAGCCATTGAATTCATATAATGTATTTTCTGCTGTAATAACATAAGTATGGCCAGGTTTAATGTCTTCTGGTAATACTTGTACCCATTTATCTACGTGTTTTTTGGCATATGAATAATTGTCTGAATCAATCATTCGATAAATACCATCTTCTAGGATTTTGACTTCGTATTTGATTTCTTTATTGGTATTACTATGGAATACTTCTAAGTTATCATATACGTATGTGTAGTTGTTGGCTTTGTTTAAGATATGCTCGCCATCTTCAACTTTTTCACCATCTGCGAATAGTTGAATAACAACTTCTTTATTGGCATCAACTTCGCAACCTTCATGATTAAAATTTACAGTTATTGTTTTATTAAATACACCGAAAGCTCTTACACTTAATGGTATAAACAATAAGAACAATATGAAAGCTAATAATGCTTTTTTCATATAATCACCTACTCTATAGTTATATTTTACTATTAAAGTGAACTTTAGCCAATATAAAATATATACTTCTATACATTTTCTTTTGTTAAATGCAAAAAAAGACTCTAATGAGTCTTTAATTTATTTAGTTCAATCCATACTAGTGGTGATACTTTATCCTGCGTCAAATCGGCGATTTCATACCATTGAGCACCTAGTGAATCATGACCATCTGCATCACTTTTTAAGTTGTTGTTCTCTAAAGTAACTTTGTAAAATATTCCGATATGATGCATTTTTTCTTTTTCATTATGATGAGTCCAGTTTACAACTATAGATTCTGTATCAAATAATTCATATTCTTTTACATTGGCATTTAGTTCTTCTTTAATCTCTCTTATTAATGTTTCTTCTGGTCTTTCACCATGTTCAATACTTCCTCCTGGTAAGTCTAGTTTACCAGTATAAGCACCTCTAGATTTTAATATCAGTGCAATTTTATCTTCATTGATTATTAAACCATATACTCCAAGATGTCTAGTTTCTTTCATATTACTTCTCCTTTAAAAGATAAAAGCAGATATTGATCTAATTTTTATTCTATTGATTCTAATGCTAATTCTATCATTTGTTTAAAGCTGTTTTGTCTTTCTTCAGCAGTTGTTTCAGCATGAGTAACTAAATTATCAGAGATAGTTAGAATACATGCTGCTTTCTTTCCTAATACATTAGCATTATGGAATAAAGCAAATGATTCCATTTCTACACAGCAACAACCATATTTTTCGTGTAATTCTCTAAAGTTATCTTTTTCTTTGTAGAATATATCACTACTATGAATATTATTATAGTGAACATTGATTCCTAATCTTTGTGCTGTTTCTTTTATATGGTTATTTAATTCTTCATTACCATGAAGAATATTTCTTTCTTCACCATTTTGAGTTTTAGCAAATGATGATTCACTATATGCTCCTTTTGCTAAAACAATATCATATAGATTTAATTTATCAGTATATGCTCCAGCAGAACCTACTCTAATAATTGTATCTACGTCATAGAATTTAAACAATTCATAAGAATATATTCCTATACTAGGCATTCCCATTCCTGATGCCATTACTGTTACAGGTTTTCCTTTATATGTACCAGTGTATGCAAATACATTACGTACTTTGTTTACTAATTTATAGTCGTCTAAAAAGTTTTCAGCAATGAATTTTGCTCTTAATGGATCTCCTGGCATTAAAACTGTTTTTGCAATATCTTCTTTATTTGCTTCGTTATGTGGTGTCATATTATTCCTCCTATACTAACCTTTTAAATTATATCATAAAAAAGACTAGATTTCTCTAGTCTTTTTTTAACGTTAATGATAAAGCTGTTGCTCTTATTCTACCATCTGCTTCTTTTCTTTCTTCTGGTGTTGTATAAGCAAGACCTTGTCTCATTGAATAGTCTCCTAACATAGGTCTACTATGATATTCTAATAAGAACCATTTGTTCTTAATTCTATCGTAAATATAATCGAATCCGCAGATTATTCCTAATTCACTACAATATTCAGAATGAACTTCTTTAGTTGCTCTTACTATTTTAGCAAATTCTTCACTATCAATTTCATGTTTTTCTAACATTTTTCTTTCAAAATCATCATAGTGATCTTCGCCAAGTAATATATTACTTCCACCAGATAAGGTATTAGATACGATTGAATCTGTAGATAATGGATATACTTTACTTAATAGGTATCCTAATAAGCTTGTTCTATCTTGTAATACTTCAGGTTTTTTGTATTTTAATACTGCATATAATAAATCACTAGATGATGAAGTTAATAATCTTACAGTAGTATTAAATCTTGTGGGAGTTTCTATATATTCTTGAACATAGAAATTTGTATTTAAATACTCATCATAATTAATACTACTTCTTGGATCGCTTGTAGATACAGGCAATAACATTATTAATGATTTATCTAATAAGATATCAACTGCGCATAATAAGTTTTCATAATCGCCTTCTGTTTCAATTAAGAATTTTTCTCTACCACCATTTTGGTTTTCATTTTTTAAAACAAATGGTACCTTATATTTATGTCTATATAAATCGAATAAGTTTAACTTAGTAGTAGGAGGTTTTATTACTCCATTGGTTGCAAGATTTTCTCTAATAGCTGCATCAACTACTGTTTTGTATTCTTCCATATTATTACATATATATGCTTGTCTTCTACCAGTAACAAATATAGTACTAGGATCAGCATTAACGATATTATCTACTACTTTATATCCTTTAGCTATTAAACTTATTTTTAAATTTGGATCTGTTTCGTCTCTTAGATAAATTGATTGTCCTTCTGAGAATGGTAATTCATCATATGTTATAATTCTTTCCATATAAAACCCCCCCTCTTTTATCCGTATGTAATTATACTTTTTATCTTTAAATAACTCAAATTTTGCTATCAAAAAAGACTAGAAATTCTAGCCTTTATTTTTGTTATATTTTATAAAATAATCATAGTTTCCTATGTATTCAGTTATTTCATTATTAGCTATATATAATATTTTATTTGCCAATTTATTAATGAAATAACGATCATGAGATACAAATAGGATTGTTCCTGCAAATTCCTTTAATGCTTCTTCTAATGTTTCTTTAGTAAAGATATCTATATGATTGGTAGGTTCATCTAAGATGATAAAGTTACATTTATCTTGTATTAAAGTAAATAGCTTTAATCTTACTTTTTCACCACCAGATAGTTTAGTTATCTTTTTAAAGACATTTTCTCCATAGAAATGAAATTTATTTAAGGCGCTCCTTAGATGAGATTCTTCTCCAT
>JAFPMR010000188.1 GCA_017411235.1 Bacilli bacterium
AACAGTTAAGTTTAATGTTGATTTTTCTGATTGTTCTACAGATGGATTAATTACATATTCTCCATCTACTTTTCCAACGATAACACCTGATACAGGTCCATCAAATGGAATGTCTGAAATTCCTAATGCTAATGATGATCCTAGTAATGCAGTCATTACTGGTGAGTTATCTTGATCTACAGATAATACTGTATTGATAACTTGAACTTCGTTACGGAAGTTTTCATCAAACATAGGACGAATTGGACGGTCAATAATACGAGCTGCTAATGTAGCTTCGTCAGTTGGACGTCCTTCTCTTTTGATAAATCCACCAGGAATTTTACCAACAGAGTAAAGTTTTTCTTGATATAAAACTGTTAAAGGAAAGAAATCTTGAGTTATTGGAGTATGTCCCATAACTGTAGCAGTTAAAATTACTGTATCTCCGTATCTTACTAGTACTGATCCATTAGCTTGTTTTGCTAATTCACCAGTTTCAACTACTAGTTTTTTTCCTAAAAAGTCTTTTTCAAATACTTTTTTTGCCATTTTTTTACCTCTCTCTCCTAAAAAAAGACACTTAAAAATAAGTGCCTACTTTTTTTACTATTTTCTTAAGCCAAGGGCTTCAATAGTTTTTCTATAACTTACTACATCATTATCTCTTAAATAATCTAGTAAACTTCTTCTTTTACCAACCATCATTTGAAGACCTCTTTTTGAATGGAAATCATGAATATGAGTCTTTAAATGTTCAGTTAGATTATTAATTTCTTCAGTAAGGATAGCGATTTGAACTTCAGTTGATCCTGAGTCTTGTTCGTTTTTACCAAACTTCTTAATTAATTCAGCTTTCTTTTCTTTTGAAACTGCCATATTTTTTCCTCCTTTATATATAAACGGTTTAATCCTAGAAAAGATTCGGAGATTTCTAATCCAAGAATAAACTTACCTAGATAGTATAACTAAAAAAGGATAGAAATGCAAGTCTTTTTTATTGTAGGCTTACATCATCTTTTTTTGTTTTGTTATATCTTCATATTGACCTAATAGTTTAGCTTCATTTTCACAGATAATAATTGTTTTATCTGTTAGTTGTTGTAATGCTTCTTGAATACTTTGATATTCTTTTGAATTGTTTTCTCCTTGGAAGTATTCTCTTATTCTTTCTAGAATAGCTTGGTATTCTTTTTTATTAGCTTCATAATGATTTAATATAACACTTAAGTTAAATAAACCTTTTCTAGTAGCATATTGTTCTAGTTTCTTCATTTCGTTATAAGCTACTTCTACTTGGGCAAATACTGTTGTGAATTCTTCATCGTCTTCTGTTCTATTAGTCATATCATTTTTAAGTAGATTCTTAATTGAATCTTGTCTTTGTGTATATTTTAAATCTCTCTTTATTTGACTAATTAATACTTTTAATCTTAATAATTGTTTTTGATATTCTTCATCTTTATTTATTTTAACCATACTATTAAGATTATTTTTAGAATAATATATACTACTAATTCTTTCTATTATATCCTGATATTCTTCTTCATAACGAGCTCTTATTTGTTGCTCTAGTTTTTCATATTCACCTTTTGGATATTTAGTCTTTTGATAATTTAGTGTTGTTTGGATAGTAGTATTAAATGACTCAACTTGACTACCTATTTCAAATAGTATTGGATTACTACCTATCATTATTTTGTTTTGATGTTGTTTCCAATAATCAACACAAGCTTGGAATGCTTTATCTTCACTCTCTCTTGATGCTTTTTCTATGAATGCTTTATATTCTTCAACTAGTTTGCTACTATCTTCTTGTTTATCTAGAGCTTTTCTTATTTTACTTTTATATTCTTTGATTGTATTTGTATAAGGATTAGCCATACCATAGAATGTATATATAGAATCGATTCTAGCAATAATTAATTCGTATGAACATTCATCACTATATACTAACTCATAAGCTGCTACGTTCTTAGCATAATAATCATTTAATAGTTTATAGATTGCATCTATTTTAGCAGAGAATTCTTTAGCCATTTCTTCTAGTTTACGATGCTCTTTTTCTTCTACTTCTAAAATAGCATTGGTTCTTACTAATTCAAAGTGTTCTGTGTATGCTTTATCTATTTGAGTCATAAAGACACTTCTAGTTTTATTATCTATTGATGAAGTATTCTTATCTAGTTTATGTGCTTTTTCTGCTTCTATTCTAGATATATAATTAGATGCTTCAACTAAAATAGTTATTTGATTATTTAATTTAGCTAATTCATCTGCAACACTAAAACTAGAGATATCTTCTATTGGTTTTGTTAAATCGACATATTCTTTAATTCTCTCTTCTGGTGTTTCATAGATTTTATCTAATCTTTTTTCTACATATGATTTGAAATATGGATCTAATTTCATTAGTTTCATTTTCATTATAAGATTTAGACTAGTCTCAGCGTTAGGTGTATTAGTACCCTTTACTAGTTTTCCACCATGAAAGATTCTTTCTGTTAGTTTTAATGGTCCATCATAACTTATTTTACTGTAGTAAATATAGAAAAAATCTTTTACTTCATCTAGGGCATGCATTTGAGTAGAAAATGGAATATCTTGATCTAGATATAGGACACCTTCTTCTACAAAGCAATTTAGTCTATTCTGAATAAAGACACTATTAACACTAAGTCTTTGATTGTAACGTGTACTACTTACATCTCTTAAATAGACACTTTTATTTATTGTATTAGTTCTAGTAATACCATTTTCATGATGAGAGATAAGAATACTATCTTCTCTTATTTCAATACTTAGTTGTTTATTCATTATATCTCTATAATGCTCTTCAAATACGTCTGCGTTCATTAATTCTCCCCCTCTAGGATTTATATACTATTCTTCTTTTTAGGAATAGTCAATTAAAATATTGTTATATTTTTACTTTAGTTAAAGTTTGGCATACTGTATCAATGTCTTGTCTATTAGCATCATGAAAATCATCTAACAATGAATGATTTCTTCTACATGTATCTATTACTCTTTCATACATATCTTTTACGATAGCAGGACTCATAATTGGATGATCTGATAGTAAATATGATTTTAATACAGTGTCTATAAATTCTTCTTTATTCCCAGAGTCTAATGCTAACATTAGCCAAGGTTTTAATTCCATTTCTAAATCAAAACCAATGTATTTAGCTTTTAAGACATCGTTTATTGTTGCAAATGATAAACCAGTTGGATCTACTATATAATATGTTTCTCCTACTCTAGTTAAGGTTACAGCATGGTTACCTATTTTTTTAATAAATGGAGATAGTATTAATTTTTTTATAAAGTTTTTACGTTCAGGAATCATTTTTCTTTCTATAGGAGGTTTATATTCTCTTTGTAATCCTTTTGGAGGGAATACACCACATCCCATAATATATGATTCGTTACCCATTTCTTTTAGAACTCTTGTTAACATATCAGCATTATTTAAACATACTGATTTACCCCTCATGATATCAGCACCAGTAATGGTTGTATTGTTTATTCTATCAGTTATACTATATACTAAGTCTTTATCTTTAGATAGATAGCCATTCCATAGTAAGTATTCAAAAACAATACTAGCAGATATTGAATTATAACAGCCTAGTTCTGGTATTAATCTGGCGGTTCTTTTTATTATATTTAGATATGCTTCATAATATGGTTCATTGCTTACTATACTTCTTTGCTTTGCTAAAGCTTCTGTATATAGTTTTATTGTTGAATCATCATAATAGTTTACAAATCTTTTAATTTTTTCTTTTTGTTCTTCAGTCATATCGGTAAATCTTATCACAATAAAACCCCCTCTTTTATGGGGGTTATGATAGCACTTTTATAGTAATATAGCAAATTTAAAACATTATATATGGCTTAGCTTTATTACTATCTTTTTCATATGTTTTATAGATAGCTATTATTTTTTTATCATGTCTTAAACATGCTATTTCTCCTTTAAATATCTTGTTAATAACTGCACCGTTATTAACAGGTTTTAATAATTCATCATCTATATCGATTGTTTCTATATTAGATAATACTTCTTCATTAGATAATAATTTATAATTGTCTGCTTCAATATCTTCTAGTGTATAACAATTATCTATACTAAATTCACCTTGTTTAGTTCTTATTAAACTAGACATAGTACCTATGGTATTTAGTTTAGTACAGATATCATTTATTAATGCTCTAATATATGTACCTTTAGATACTGTAGTTTTAAATGTTATTTCATTATCTTTATAGTCTAGCAATTCAATAGATTGAATATCTATTTCTCTTTTAGGTAGTTCTACAGGTATACCTTCTCTTGCATATTCATATAGTTTTTTACCATTTACTTTTACTGCAGAATAGATAGGTGTTTTTTGAATAGATTTACCTAGAAAAGAATCTAATACCTTAGTTATTTCTTCTTTAGTAAATGTTTTTACTTCTTGTTCTTCTAAGATAGTACCCATAGTATCTAGAGTATCTGTTTTAATACCTAGTTTAATAGTAGCTATGTATTCTTTATATTTAGATGTAAGAATATCACATAGTTTAGTTGATTTACCAATACAAATAACTAAGACTCCAGTAGCTATTGGATCTAGTGTACCTGTATGACCTATCTTTTTAGTATTAAATATTTTAGTTAATTTATTTACTACATCACGAGAAGTAAAATCGATTGGTTTATTTACTAATAAAACACCATTCATTATGATTCTTCTCCTTCGTATACAAACGGATCTGTTGGTATTAAATTGTCATTAATGTTAAATGAAACACCTCGATTTAGTTCAATATACTCTTTATCTCTTATATCGATTCTCACCTGAGTATAACGATCATTTTCACCTTCGTATTCACTTTTGTTCTTTTTCCAAATGCAATCACTTGTATTATCTTTGCATTTAAATGAGAAATGAATTGTTTCATATCTATAATATGGTTCTTTATCCCAATATCTTCCATAATCATGTATTTCTAATAGTTCAATTGATTCTAAGTTATCTTCAATGATATATCCTTTTTCTTTTAATTTATTTAAGAAGTTATTCCATAGAATTAATTCTGAATTTCTAAATTCTTTCTTTTCTTCCACTTTTGGTTCTTCTTTTGGTTTATCTTCTTTTTTATTATGGTTAGTTATACCTACAAGGATTGCTAATATAAGAATAACCATTAATGCTGTTCTAATAATGTTTAATACAAAACTATTATCTTTTTTATTCATATATCTTCACCTATTTTTTATTATACAATATTGGGAAGTCAAATGGGTAGCCCTCTAGTGTAGTTACTTGTAATTCTCCGTTAGGATATTTCTTTAGTAATCTTTTAGCTAGATTAATAGTTTCTTTTTGGAATAAGTATGGTGATTGTTCCATAAAATCCATATATTCTACTCCTGGAGTGTGGTCACATCCACACATTGCTACATAGAAATCTTTTTTATGTTTAATTGCGTTTTCTAGAATAGCCCAGGTTGCTTTACAAGGATGAATACCTATTACTAGGTCTGCTCCAGTTAGATCTGTTTCTTTTGTAAATTCTTCTTTATGTAATGTCATGTTTGGATATTTAGGAGTCATTTCTATTAGTGCTGGTTCATAGATAGTTATGGTGCCTTTACCAATTTTACCTTGTTCTTTAGCTAAGTCTTCTGCAAAGATTGGGAAGTTACCAGCAGCCACTTCTACTACATTTCCATCAATTGGAAAGTTTTGTTTTATTAATTCTAAGTGTTTACGATAAAAGATAGCTGGTGAATCTTTAATACCTAATTTACCATAGATTTGCATCATTATATTAGGAGCATAGATATCATGGATTTGTTTAAAAAAGTAATATTCTATGTAATCCCATTCTGATTTTGAATACTCATGCTGATATTTTTTCTTAAATTCTTCAAACTTCTTTTGATATTCTTCATCTATATAAATGGCCATATAAAAACCCCCATTTCCAATGGGGTTTATAATATACTTTTTTAAGTTATTTGTAAAGATTATCTTCTATTGTATAGAATTGGATAATTAATAGGATGATCTTTTAGTTTTGTTACTTCTAATCTACTATGATCTCCATATTGTTTTAATAGAGTTTTAGCTTTATCTATTACTTCTGCTTGATAGATTTCTGGAGATGTACCAAAACCAAACATAGACATACTTTGTAATGGTGAATGAACACATCCACACATTGCTACATAGAAGTCTTTATCTGAAGCAATAGCATTTTCTAAGATTGATTCTGTTGCATCGCATGGCATTACACCTACTACTAAATCAGCATGAGATATATCTGTATCGTTATAGAAGTATTCTTTATGTATTTCTATATTAGGATACTTAGGTGTCATTTGAACTAGTAATGGATCATAGATAGTTATAGTACCTTTACCAATACGTAATTGTTCACTAGCTATTAGATTAGCTAATGCAGGTATTCTACCTGCTCCTACTTCAACAATGTTTCCATCTAATGGGAATAGTTTTTTTATTAGTTTTAAATGTTTACGATAGAAGTTACCAGCTGATGGAACAATATCTAATTCTGAATAGATTTGCATTAAGATATCTGGTGCTTCATTAGAATGTATATCATCATAGAAGTGTTCTTCTATATATTCCCATGTTTCTGGTTTATAACGCTGTGAATATAAGTCTTTAAACATTTCAAATTGTGATTGTAAGTGTTTGCTTGGTTTCATTTAAAAACCCCCATTTCTTATGGGAGTTATACTATATTATTTTAATTTTTTTGTCAAAATTTTAGGTCTTTCTCTTAAAGAGTCTTTATAGTAGTAATATGAATCAAGTCTTAGATTACCATCATGTAATTCACCGATTAAAAAACCAGGAAGACCAGTATTATGATCAAATAAGTCATCTGATAATGTTGGAATGCTTATAGTACATGAGTTCTTTGTTAAAACATGAGAATGCCCTCTAAGGTTTAAAACAGTATCTATGGATTCAATTGGCATTTTATATTTTTTACAGGTATGAAATAGAGATATTGGATGTCCTTGCCAGCTTAGATATCCTCTTTTAACTCCCATGATATGGAAGTCTTTTCTACTATCTAAATGTTCTAGGAAATGTTCATCTTTTTTTACAGTATTTAAATCATGATTACCAAGTAAGATATAGTTTTCTAAACCAGTTGGATATTCTTGTAGTAAATGATCTATTTGGCGATCTTCGTCCATGTATTTTTTATTGACATTAGAAAAAGTACTTTGGATGATATCTCCTCCATGTACGGCAGTTTTTATTCCATGTACTTTAGCTATTTTATAGGCTTCTCTAATGTAATCAAGATTTTCCTTATAACTACCGACATGAGTATCAGATACGATGAGAATTTTTTTGTCAGGTATCTCCTCATATATGTAGTTAGAAGGAATATCAAAGTCAGTTAAGGATTTTTGTAAAAGGAAGATTACTTCATAGTATGTAAGATTAGTTAGTTCGGCAATGTCTTTGATGGAGAAACCACCTCTATAGTATTCTAAGATTTCTCTAATTCCTGCTTTATCATAATCATACACTGTTCTTCTCATTTTACATCCCCTATTCTATATACATTATAGCACACTTTAAGTAAAAAGATGTGGATGTAACATGAAAAAAGTACCAACTTATATGAAGTTTGGTACTTTTCAACCCCGTTTTATTCTTTTTTAACTATTTGATTTTGTTTTTTTATTTTCTAAACGTTCATGAAATTTTTGTTCAAAGTTAATAAATTTTTGACATAATTCTTCAGCGTTCTCAAAAGAATTTAAGAAAACTGGTGAACCTTCAGTATATTGTTTAGATGCTGCAACAGCTGCTCTAATCATATTGATGCTGTCTTCATCATATTCTAATCCACATCTTTCTAAGACTTCAGGAACTAGTGCACCGTCTCCTGCTTGTTTTGCTGTTAGGGAATCAGCATTGAAGATTGCACTTCCTTCAGCAGTAGTTAATTGATATTGTTCTTCTAGTTGTTTACTTCCTTTTTCTTCATTACCCATAGAAATATTATTAATGTAATCAACTAAATAATCCATAAATGTATTATCACTTAAATCTACTTCTTCATCTGACCCAAATAAAGCACCGAATGCCATGCTCATTGCCATTGCTTGAGCAGTTTCTAAATATCTTTGAAAAGATTCTGCAGTTTCTCTTTCTAAATCTGTTTGTGGATTACTTAATATACTTTGTAATACTGTTGCGCCATTTACGTTATTAGCCATCAACAATTCCCCCTTCCTGTGGAAGTTATTCTACCAGTGGGGAGTTTTTTTTGTCAACAAATAGTATTTTATGGCTTTATAAGGAGTATTTATAACATAAAAAAGACGATTATTCACCGTCTTTTTCATGTATTTCTTCAATAAGTTTTTCGATCTTTGTTCCATAATCGATTGAGTTATCAAAGACAAATCTTAATTTAGGAGTATGTCTGATATCAATACGATTAGCTATTAAAGTTCTTAGATATCCAGCAGTATCATCATTTAAGTTCTTTTCTAGTTCTTTATGATCCATATCTGATATGGAAGTAAAGAATACTTTACAAAGACCTAAATCATTTGTTACTTCAGCGCCAGTAATGGTAATACTTTTTAATAATTCATCATGTGCTTCGGTAGCACATATTTTACTTAGCTCTTGAGCTATTTCTGAACCAATTCTTTTTAATTTGATTTGATTCATTATCTTTTAACCTCTACTTCTTCGTAGATTTCTAAAGTATCACCAATTTTAATATCTGAATAGTTTTCTAATGTGATTCCACATTCGAATCCTTTTTTAACTTCTTTAGCTTGATCTTTTTCTCTTTGTAGTGTTGCTATCTTAGTATCAGTTACTACGATACCATCTCTAATTAGACGACATTTAGCATCTTTTTTAACTACACCATCAGTTACATATGAACCTGCGATGTTACCTACTTTAGAGAATTTGAATATTTGTCTTATTTCAACGTTACCAATTATCTTTTCTTCGTAAACTGGTGCTAGCATACCTTTCATGGCTGCTTCCATTTCTTCTACTAGTTTATAGATAATTGTATATAATCTAATATCTACACCATATTCTTTAGCCATTTCTTTAGTTGAATTTGATGGAGATACACAGAATCCTAAGATAATAGCTTGAGAAGCTTGTGCTAGTACTACATCACTTTCAGTAATAGTACCAATACCACTTCTAATAACTTTTACTTTTACACCATCAACATCGATCTTTTGTAAAGCATTACGAACTGCTTCTTCTGATCCTCTAACATCTGTTTTTAAAACAACGTTGATTTCTTTTGTATCTGAATCAATTGATTCAAATAAGTTATCTAATGTTAATGATGTTCTTTGGAATTTATTTTCACGAGCTAGTACTGAACGTTTGTCAGCAACTTCTTTAGCTTGTGCTTCTGTTTCAAATGCCATGAATTTATCACCAGCAGATGGATTATCTGATAATCCTGTTACTTCTACTGGAGTTGCTGGTCCAGCTTCAACAATTGAAACACCTTGATCGTTTTTCATTGTTCTTACTTTTCCATATGTAGTACCTACAACGATAGGATCTCCTAAACGTAATGTACCATTTTGGATAAGTAATGCTGCTACTCCACCAACGTTTTTATCCATCTTAGATTCAATTACTGTACCCATTGCATATCTAGATGGGTTAGCTTTTAATTCTTGCATTTCAGCAATTGTTACTAGTGTTTCTAGTAATAAGTCGATTCCTTGACCAGATTTAGCTGAGATATCAACGAATGGTACATTGCCACCCCATTCTTCTGGAGTGATGTTATGTGCTGCCATTTCTTCTCTTATCTTAGCTGGATTAGCATCTGGTTTATCAATTTTGTTAACAGCTACAACGATTGGTACGTTTGCTGCTAAAGCATGGTCGATAGCTTCTTCTGTTTGAGGCATGACACCATCATCAGCTGCTACGATAATAATTACTATATCAGTGATTGATGCTCCACGAGCACGCATTTCTGTAAATGCTGCATGGCCAGGAGTATCAATAAATGTTAGTTTTGAACCATTGTGTTCAATTTGGTAAGCACCGATAGCTTGTGTAATTCCACCGTATTCTGTATCAACTATAGCACTCTTTCTTAATGTATCTAGTAATGTTGTTTTACCATGGTCAACATGTCCCATAATAGTAATTACTGGAGGACGAGGTACTAAGTCTTCTTCTCTATCGTTTGCTTCGTATTCTTCAAAGTTAGAAACGTCTTGTGTTTCTTCTTTCTTTAAAGTCTTGTCATAGTCCATTACAATTAGTTGTGCTGTTTCATAATCAATAGGATTATTTAAACTTAACATTGCTCCTAGAGCAATTAGTTTTTTTACTAAGTCTGTTCCATTAATTTCTAGAGCAGCTGCTAGTTCTTGAACTGTCATTCCTTCTTTATATAGAATAACGTCTTTTTCTTCAGCATTACCCATTAGTTTTTCTTTGTGTTTATACATTTCTTTTCTTTTAGACATGTATTCATCTTTTGATGATTGTAATTGACTTTTCTTTTTTAGTTTTTGTTTTTTATTTGTATCGGCAAAGTTTCTATCTAGATTATTAGATTCAACTAGGTCTTCTACTGCTTCATCAATAACTTCATCTTCTTCATAATCAGTTTCTTCGTTTGTACTGATTAGATTAATAATGTTATCTAGCATGATGATATCGTCTTCTGATAATTCATAATCAGCTCCAGTAGCTTTGATTCCTAGTTCACTACATTTCTTTAATATTTCTGCAACTGAGTTTCCTGTATCTGTTGCATATTCTTTAACACTCATCATATATAAACTCACCTCTTTTTCTTTCTATTTATTTTATAATGTTAAGCATTTCTTCATAAACACTATCAGGAATGTTAACTTCTAAAGCTTTATCTAATATTTTAGTTTCTTTAGCTTTATTAATTACTTCTGCATCTCTTTTTAAGTATGCTCCTCTTCCGTTAGCTTTTCCTGTTGTATCTACTGATACATTTCCATCTTTATCTCTAACTACTCTTAGAAGATCTTTTTTTAGTGTTTTTTCTTTTGTTACTATACATGTTCTTTCAGGCATTTTCTTCATGTAAATACCTTCTTTCTAGTTATTACCTTCTTCATTAACTTGAGCAAGAGTTTTAATTTCAATCTTGTATTTAGTTAATCTAGAAGCTAACTTGATATTAGTTCCTTTTTTACCTATTGCTAGTGATAAGTTATCATCGTTTACAATTGCTAATGCTTCTTTCTTAACTGGATCAGTAATAGTTACTATTGCATCCTTTGCAGGACTTAATGCACTCTTAATGAATTCTGCTGGATCTTCGTTATATAGAACGATATCTACTTTTTCACCATTTAGTTCTTTTAAGATTGAACCAATTCTTGATCCTCTTTCACCAATACAAGCTCCAATAGCGTCGATTCTTTCATTTAATGATTCAACTGCTACTTTACTTCTTATACCAGCTTCTCTTGCTACAGCATGTAGGATTATATCTCCTGAAGCTAATTCAGGGATTTCAGATTCGAATAATCTTTTTACAAATCCATAATGTTTTCTTGATAATAGAATTAAAGGTCCTTTTGTATTAGATTCTACTTTAGTTACATAAACTTTAATAGTTGATCCCATAGTAACTTGTTCACCTGGAATCATTTCTGATTTAGGTAAGATACCTCTTGTACGACCTAATTCTACATAGTAGTTACGAGCATCTTCCATTGCTAGTGTTCCTACTAATAATTCGTCTTGTTTATCAGCAAATTCACCAATTATTGAATCTTTTTCAGCTTCTCTAATTTTTTGCATGATTACTTGTTTAGCAGTACCTGCTGCTACACGACCAAAATCTTTTGGAGTAACTTCTTTTTCGATTGTTTCTCCTACTTTGATGCCTGGTACTATTTCTTGTGCATCTTCTAATAGAATTTGAGCATCTAAATTGATTTCTGGTGGTACGTCTACTTCGTTACCTTCTTCATCAATAATAGTGTCTCCTTCATCGATTTCATCAACTACTACGTAGTATGACATAACTTTGATTTCCCCTGTGTTACGGTCAATGTTTACTTTAACGTTAGTTTTAGAACCAAAGTTTTTCTTGTAAGCTGTAGCTAATGCTAATTCCATAGCATCGAATACTACGTCTTCAGAAATTCCTTTTTCAGCTGTGATGTCTTTTACAGCTTTGATAAAAGCTACAGGATCCATATGTCCAGTTTCTTCTACCATATCTTTTTTCTTTCTTGGCATTTTAAACACTTCCTTTTTCTTTACTTGATATATCTAAGATGTATGAATCATCAATTAAGTCTAGTTTATCAATTATTGGATTGATAACGTTTGTTGCTTCTACTACGGCATCTAAATCTAAGCCGTTTACACGATCTAATTCAATTTTTAGGAATGTATAGTTTCCTTCAGTTTCATAAGTTACTGAGTCAACAATAATATCCATTTCTTTCATTGGATCAGTTATCGCTTTCTTGATTTCTTCTAATATTCTATTCATGATTCACCTCTTTTAAAATAATAATAAAAGTGGGATATTACGCCCACTTAAATCTGATACCTAGATTATATCATAAAATTCGCTTTTTGCAAGTGATTTCCACTAAGAATGACTTTTTATAACTGCTATTATTATTAGAATAATTATAAATAAGATAGCAAATGCTATTACTTTGCCTGTTCTAGTATCTTTAGCTACTGTATCGTTATTAGATGCTTTTTTATATTCAGCAGTATTCTTATTACGATACATATTCCATTTAGGATCTAACATTCTTTTCATTTCTGTTTGTTGGGTTATGGGAATCATTCTTCCACATTCTGGACATACACCACCCATTGTAGGTAGTGCTGCTCCACAATACTTACAATTCATATAATCACTCCGTTACGATATTGTCATATTCTGAATCTATTTGATTATTTATTATTCTTTCTATAGCTGTATTTATTACACCTAGTAATACTAAATCTTCTACTTGTTCTTTCTTTACTAGTCTTTCTAGTTTTAGTTGTTCACTATCTTCTAGATGTAAATCAAATTCAGTCATTATTTTTACAGCTCTTGTTTCATAGTTATAAGGTATATTATGAGCTGTTTTTAGGTTAGATAGATATTCTCTTTCTTCTTCAGTTAATTCAACTGAATCAGGCTCATAATGGGTATTTAATGGAAACCAACTACTATTTAGTTCTTGATAAGTTTTCATAAATCTACTTTGACCTATTTCATCATGAACAGTTTTCTTTTCATTAGCTGGATCACAATAGTATGTACTATCATCTAAGTTGATTCTGATAATTGAATGATTTGGTTTTGCTTTCTTAATTATACTATTAGTTAATTTAGTAGATGATTCATCTACACATGCTATTTCGTCATAGGTTTCTATTTCATAATCATAAGCTTTTAATAGTAGTTGGAATACTTTGATATATCCTTCACATACTATTGATTTACCTGATAGGACATTAAATGCTCCATTAGTACCTCCAATAACACTTGTAGATGTTCTTACTTTTTGATTTTTATTATTGAAATCTAATTTTTCATTTGTTTCTGTTATATCTATTTTGTTTGTTGATATGATATTATTTATCAACCATGTATAAATTAAGTAGATAGCATCTAAGTCATCACTACAATCTCTTGGTATTATTTCTTTTATTAAGTCATCTAAGTTAGAATAGAATTTACCAGTAGATATTGTGTCATGTTTTATAAATTGATTATCTAAACTATTACTTAGTTTTTCTACCCAAGTAGCTTTTTTAAAAGCTTTACGATATTTACTATATTCTTTTCTAATCATATGAATAAGACGTTTATAGTAAAGTATATCTATATTTAGAATTAATTCTTTTTCTAAGTATTTTTTTATTTGTTCACAAATATCTTCTTCATTATATTCTTTATTGTTATAGAAAGTGAATGCTTCTAATTTAGATAGTTTATCTAAACCAATAACATTTGTTAATTCATAGTTATTATTAATTACTAAGTCTTGTAGACTTGTAAATTCACTTAAATCTATTTCTTTTAAGTCTGTTCCTTCTATATATAGTTCTACTATTTGATTTTTATTAGGAATATTTTCTAGATCTTCTTTTTTGATTACAAATGGTGGGGAGATTATTACTCTTTTTAATCCAGTCATATAAGATAGCAGACTTTGGTCATTAACACTAATATCACAGTTACCATTAAAGTTAAGATATAGGCGTTGAATTAACGGCAATTCTTCTGTGAATAATTCTCCTTCTTTTCTTTCTGGTTCTTTTAAGTTATTTTTTGTATAGTATCTTTTAAGTTCTTTTAGCAGATTGTTATATAAGTTTTCGTTGTTCTTTTTTAACTCTACAGAAGTATACATTTTTATCACCCTACCGAGTTTATTATAACACAAAAAAAAGATTATTCGTCATAATCTTCGATAAAATGAGGGCCTTTGTGCTCATTTATAGTAGGTTCATCTCTTAATAAATCATTATAGTCTTGTTGTCTTAATGCTTCATAGACCATAATTGCTACTGTATTAGATAAATTTAAAGCTCTAACATTAGCTGTCATAGGCATTCTCATACATCTATCTAAATGAGGTTTTAAGATCCATCTTGGTATTCCAGTTGATTCTTTACCAAAGACAAAGAATAAGTTCTTTTTAGAATCACTATAATCAAAAGATGTATGTGGTTGATGACCATATCTAGTTAGGAAATAGAATTCTCCATTATCTTTATTTTTACTATAGAAGTCATCCCAGTTTTCATAAACATGATATTCACATTTATCGATATAGTTTACGCCACTTCTTCTAATGTATTTTTCATCTAAAGAAAAACCTAGAGGTTTTATTAAATGTAAAACGGAATTGGTTGCTACACATGTTCTCATTATATTTCCTGTATTACCAGGTATTTCTGGTTCAAATAATACTATATTAATCATATTATCCTCCTAATAAAAAAGACCTATTGGCCTTTTTCTATTTTATTTTTATCTAATAGCTTTTGGAAATCCCCAATGTCCATTATATTATTATCATCTTTTGCTATTAAGTCAACTACTTTTCCATCTACATAATAGATTATTGTAGGAACTTGTTTTACTTTTAGCTTGTCTAATTCTAATGAATTATTTATTTCATCTATTAAATCTTTTTTATCTTTCATTTCTGTTACGTTTAAGAAATATACTTCATCACCTATTTTATATTGATTAATAAGTACTGCTAGTTCTTTTTCCATTTTATATATTTCTTCAGATCCAGTATAACTTATATATAGATAATAAGTATCTGGAGCTTCTAGTAAAACATCATTTAATCCATCTAAGCCTTGGATTTCATTTGATACTGTTTTAGATTTGATTAGGTATGATGTTGATAATCTATTTTCTTTGATTACTTTATGCCAACAAAATGCATACCAAACAAGCGCAATTACTCCAACGATAGCGAAGAAAACTATTACATAATTTCTAAGAGGAACAAATCTTTCATTTTTCTTAACTGTTGCCATAACATCATATCCTTTCATATATGTATTTTATCATAAACGTGATATTTTTTCCATAAAAAAAGACCTTTATGGCCTTTTTATTAGATTTTTTGTAATCTATTATGTTTTTTAGAAATTGTTACTGCACTAATAGCAATTAATGCACCTGCTGCTAAGATAGCATATGATACGAAAGCACCAGTTCCTGTATTTTGTGGAACAACACTCTTTAATGTTAACTCATAGCAGAAGTATTTTCCATCAACCATGTTTTTGTTTCCTTCAGCAGGAGTTACAGTAGTTGGGTTAGCACTTCCACAAGCTCCAGTTGTTGTATCCCATTCTGAATCCATTTCATTATTGATACAGTCACCATGAGCCCAGTCATCTTCAGTTGCTACTGCGAATGTTGCGATACAAATATCACCACAACCTTCAAGGTTACTCTTTTCAGGAAGTTTTACTTCAATTGTTCCAAGAACAACTGCTTCTTTAGCATCAATATTTAATTTAGTTATTAATTGTTGATGTGTTGAAAGATAACCATATACAGCCATGCTTCCTTTGTTAAATGCTGCAGTTTTTCCTTTATAAGTATAGAATACTGCGCAACCAGCATCGTTTTTATTCTTTGTTTTTCCTGTATATTTTGCAATATCACATTTAAAGTTTTTTAATCCTTCAGGCATGTTAGCATCTAATGTAGAAATATTTGTTACATTAGTACCAGAGTTTTTGATTAACTTAGAACCAACATCTTTTAGGTTTGTATTTGCTTTAGCATCTACTAATTCTAGATTTTGAGTAGTGTAAATCATCATATAGAAACCTGCATTGTTTGTTTGGTATCCAGTTGATGCTGTTTCTTGTGTTCCTAAGAAATAGCAATCTGATTTTTTACCAGCTTCCAATACTTGTGGGTCACATATTAATGCTTGATTTTTAATACCCCAAGCTTTTGTTCCAGCATTTACTCTTCCTACTAAACAGAAAATACTAGCGAATAAAACGGCTAAAAATAACACTTTTTTTGTCTTCTTCATAATAACTCTCCTATACTTCTTTTATTCTGATTATATTATAACATGTTTTTGTATATTGTGTTATTTTTTTTTGAATTATTTACAATATGTGATATTATATTATAGAGATAAACTTAAAAATAGAGAGGTGGTTACATGAAGAAGATTGCTGTTATTATTAAAGAAAACTCTTTATACTTTAAGTATAGAATTAAGAAACTTACTGAACCTAATCTATTAAATACTAATGTTATTTCTAATAATGAATTGGTATTTAGTGATGAATATATTAATGAAAATAAAAAGATAGTTAGTATGTTTATTGCTGATTTAGTAAAGGAACAAGGTGCTAAGACTTTAGTTGTTAGCAATAATGAACTTGCTTTACTTGTACTTGATATATTAGATAAAGTTGATACTATTGATTGTCTAAGAATTGAAGAAGATGATAATCTTACATATGCTCTATGTGAAAAGATTATTGCTAATAAGAAGATT
>JAFPMR010000189.1 GCA_017411235.1 Bacilli bacterium
CTTTTAATTTCTTTGACATACTTTTCACTCCTAACTATTACAATTATATGGTTTTTAGGCGTTTTTCGTCAAATTTTGCTATAAAAAAAGCAATGAGATTTTATTATCTCATTGCAAGTTTTAACAACATTGTTAATTTAGAAACAATCAATTTGTCTATTAATTCTATTAATTGGTTATTTTCTTCATAATAGAATTTATATTCTTGATTGTTCTCTTTAACTATATAATCTACATCATTATAGTTAAAGATTTTAAAAATAATGTCCATTTCTTACCTTCTCTTTAATTCTACGTCGCCTTGATACTTGTTGTTTGCATTTAATTTTTCTGAATCCATTTTTACTACTAGATTCATATCTATTATATCACGAAATGATTTTGTGTTCACTAATCTTATGTATTCGTTACTTTTTATAGTAATTGGATCGCTTAATTTATCTAAAATAAGCATTCTAGTTCCTATTACATTGCCTTCTTCATCCATTGTATCTATGAATGCTATTGGTTTTCCTTCTTTTGTATAGAATTCATCTAATAATTCACAATAAAGAATATCTCTACTTGTTATTTCTTCATAGATATATTTTCCTCTAGATATCATTGTTTCTTTTTTATATTCAGGTAGTTCGTAATCATTATTTGCATCATCTAAATATAATGTATTATCTTGTCTTAGTGTTTGGTCTACGAAAGCTACAGCTTCTTGTTTAAACCCTTGTTCTCTTTCGTATAAGTAATGTCCACCGAATGCTAAGCATCCGATTCCTAGACCTAATGCTAAGCAGATACTTACCGCTTTACTAGCTGATTTTGCGCCAGTTTTTTCTTCTACTTTTTTCTTTGCCATAATATCCCTCTGTTTCGTAAAAATTATTATAGATATTTTTAACTTTTTGTCAAATAAAAAGGATAATTTCTTATCCTTTATTTATAAATAGTTTAGCAATATCTAGGTCTTCTTTTGTTGTAACTTTTATGTTAGTGTAATCCCCGTCAATTATTTTGATATTATAACCTGCCCTTTCTAATAGCATACAATCATCTGTTATATCTTCAGAGCGATTTTTTTCATGTAATTCTTTTAAAATACTTTTATTAAAGCATTGAGGAGTTTGTATTTGATAAGTATCTACTCTTTTAGTCGTTTCGATTACGATATTATTTTTATCGACTATTTTTATGGTATCTTTAGCTTTAACACCTATGGTACAACCATCATGTTTTTTTATTTCTTTTAAACAATTATTAATATAACTATCTTTAATTAATGGTCTTGCTCCATCATGGATTATTACTATATCATTACTAGCTATTTTTAGAGCGTTATAAACTGAATCTTTTCTTTCTTTACCACCAGGTGTTATTATGATTCTTTTATCTTTAGGTATTACTTTTAATACTTTATCTTGCTCTTCTTTTTTAGTTACAATTATTATTTCATCAATATTCTTGTTATTAAGAAAAACTTCTAATGAATATAGTAATAATGGTTTATTATTTATTTTATCTAAGTTCTTATTGATTTTTTTGTTGTATCTAGTACTATTTCCTGCTGCTAAGATGATACCTGTTGCTTTATTCTCCATTTGATACAACTGTTCCTATTTTTTTACCTTCAATTACTTTTTTTAGATTTCCATGTTTATGAATATCAAAGACTATTATAGGTATTTCATTGTCCATACATAGTGTTGTAGCAGTTGAATCCATGACATTGATATCTTTATTATTTAAGACTTCTAGATATGTTAATTTAGGTATTTTTTTAGCATCTTCATGTTTTTTAGGATCTTTATCATAAATTGCATCTACGTTAGTTGCTTTTACTAATGCATCAGCATTAATTTCTGCTGCTCTTAAAGCTGCTGCGGTATCAGTTGAGAAGAATGGTGAACCTGTTCCACAACCAAATACTACTACTCTTTTATTATTTAGATGTTTTAAGGCACGGTCTTTTATATAGTATTCTGCTATTTGACGCATTTCTACTCCAGTTTGAACTCTTACTGGAACATCAATTTGTTTAAAGGCATCTCCTATAGCTAAGGCATTCATTGTTGTACCTAACATTCCTATGTAATCAGATGTACAACGATCCATTTGCGTATTTGAACGTCCTCGCCAGAAGTTTCCGCCTCCTACTACAATTCCTACTTCAGTACCCAATTCAGTTACTTCTTTGATTTCTTTGCATATTTCTAGTACTTTATCGAAGTCAATTCCAGTTCCTTTAGAACCTGCTAGGGCTTCTCCACTTAGTTTTACTAGTATTCTCTTATATTTCATATTTCCTCCTTAAAAAAAGACTTATTATTAAAAATAATAAGCCCTATATAGAAAAAGAGATGAATATGTTTTTAGAAATGGTATTTCTCATATTCATCCCTCCTACTAGTTTTATATTACTATAAAATATATTATCTTGCAAGTTTGTTAGTATAAGTTATTGTTGCATCTCTCTTAACAGCATTATTGATTTCTTCTTCAGTAAATCCGAAGTATCTCATTGCTTCAATATCTTCTGCACTCCATACAAAGAATCTATCACTATTAACACTTGCTGTTAAATTATTATCTACTTGATGAGCAAAGTCTACACCGTTTCTTAATGTATTCTTTAATTCGTCATCACCTAATGATAACCATGCAGATTCTCTAGTTTCTGAATCGATACCATTATAAGCAAATGCGTTTGGATATTCATTTGAAGTACCACTTATATTGTTTAAGCATAGATAATATCTATTATCAAGTTCTTGGCAAGTTGTAAATAATTCTTCAGCATTGTCTAAATGTAATTCTACAAATTCTACAAAACCATTTACTCTTGCTACAGCATACATTTTACCTTTGTACATTCTAATTTTAGGATAACGACTTAATTGTAGTCCTTCATTAGCTAGTGCTTGATATACAGCATCTTCTAAGTCTGATTTGATACTTGCTGATACTGTTCCACAAGCAAAGTTTAAGAATGCATCTACAGCTGGTTTATTACCAATGTTTCTTGCACAGAAGTTACGATATCCGTTTCTTCCATCAGCAAGATAATCTATATACATACTATCTACGTCTAAACCTACAACTTCTGATCTTCTAGTATTTGAATAATCATTAACTTCGTAGTTATTATAAGCATTTAACATATCAGAAAGCTCAATAGCTTCTGTTATTTGGTCTAATGTAACATAACGATTACCATAATAATCATATCCTGTAAAATATGTATTAATATCTCGTGCTTCTTGCATCTTTATATCTGTACGATCTTCGTAAGTTTGTTCTTCTCCTATAATATTTTGTGGTGCTACATAAGCAGATGCTGTTGTTGGAATTGCAAGTGCGATTGATGTAGCTAAAGCAACTGCAGAAATGTATTTAGTTGCCTTTTTTGCTCCAGTTAATAGAGCTTCTTTAGATATTTTTCCCATAAAAACCTTCCTTTGATAACGATTATTATAATCTAAAGAATTATAAAGTCAATTTTAACTATTAAAAAAACTCCAATTTTATGGAGTTTTATTTCTTTTCTAAAGCTTCTTTTAATGTTGGAAGTAATTCCTCGTTTTTAGTTGCACGATATTCATTATATATTTCAGCTATTTTTTTATAATTTTCATTATTTATTGGACGAGTATTCATTACTTCGGCAATAGCAGATGCTTTTCTAATTATTTGATTGATTTCTTCTTGTTTCATAGTAGGTTCTTCTTCTTGAACTGGTTCAGGTTCTGGGATTGCTAATTCTTCTGTTTCTACAACTTTTTTCTTCTTTAGTTCTTTTAATTGAGTAAAGATTAGTAATAATGTTTCTAAATCAACTTCTCCTGAGAAGACATCTTCTTTTAAGGTTTTAGGGAATTTAACTATTATTCCTTTATGTGTTAATTCATCAATTGTTATTTCTATTGAAAGATTTGTTAGATTACTATAAAGGTTTTGATAAATTATTTTATTTATAAGAGATGTGAAGTTTTTCTCACCATTTCTTAATTCAATTTTAATTAGATCTTTAGTATCTTCATTTATTTTAGATAAACTAGCATATTTTTTATTAGTATTCTTATTTATAATACTAATATCATATTCCCCTTCTTTATAATCTAAATTGATTATAGCGTCACCTTTGTCTATTAGAAGAATATTGTTAGAAACGTTCTTATAATAGTAAAGATTCATAGCTATTATGTTATTAACGAGAATTTTTAGATATAATTCATCTTTCTTTGGATTAGGATCTGATACTATTTCATTTAAACGTTTATACATATCTAAATATTCTTTAGATGTATTACGATTTATATAATAAGTTCCTAATAATTCAGCAATCATGTCTTGACTGATAATAGCTATAAAATCAACATTTTCTTCTAAATTGTATATTAATATTTGATTTCTAGGTAATGTTCTATATGTTAGATTAGTTAATGCTTTAATTAGAATATCTTTTAGTTTAGTTTCATCAACAGTTCTAACTCTTTTGTTATCACCTAAGTATTTATCATGAGATACAATTACTTTTAATAGTTTAGTAAACTCTTTAATACGAGGTTTTGTTTCGATTAAATAAACAATTCTTTCTTGAATAATATTTAAGTCACCAGGTATTGGTTTTCTACTTTTCTCTTTTTCAATAATACTATTTAAGATGTTATTTAAATCTTTATACGTTATATATTCTTTATTTGTATCTGTTTTTAAATCATTGGTTTCTAATACTTTTTTTGGTGTAAGATTATTACTTTTGATTTTAGATAAAACATTAGCTAATAATGATAAAAAAGATAGATTTATTTGATTAGGATCTTTTAATGCTATCTCATATTTCTTTTTAAATGTCTTTAGGATTGTTCTTGATATTTCTTCTTCGTTTTCATTAGCTATTAATGTTTCTATTTCATTAATTAGAAAACCAGTTACATTTTGATAATAATTTAAAGGACTTTGAATATTAATTATTTCTGCAATATTCTTAGCATCTGATAAAGCTTTAATATCGTTTTCCAAGGCTTTTTTTAGTTCTGGAATCATTCTAGATAAATCTTTATTCTTAGATAGGATGTCTAAGAAATTATTGTAGTTTAGTTTATTAAAGTCAATAATTAATGAAGGCATTACTTCAGCATCAGCATAATCATTTATTGAATCTAAAATTATGTATTTATATAATGAGATTTCTTTTAAATAAATTGAATATGATTTATATAATTCTTCATTATCTGAACTAATTAAAGTTACATACATGATGTTAACTTTAGTCTTAGGATCCTTTTCTATTTCAAAATTAATATAAAGGGTATCTTTAGTTTTTTCGACTTTTTGCTTTAAGATTGCAGATTCTGGAAAGAAATTAATAGTCTCTTTAGCAGAGTCTTTTAACAAGGTATAATCATTTAAGTTTATATATTTTCTTATAGGCATGTAAAACACCCTTTCTATTATAAGAATATTATAACATAAAAAAAGGAATTAAATTCCTTTTTTGTTATTTTGTTAGAAGCGACCGCCTCCGCCGCCTCCGCCGCCGCCGGAAGAGAATCCTCCTCCGCCTCCGCCGCCGGATGACCAAGAGCCTCCTCCACCACCAGAACCGCTAGATGCATTGGCTGCTGCTCTAGCACTATGAGCTGAAACGACAGAACCTGCTAATGATGTAGAAACACTTGTTACAACGTAATTAATTGAAGATACATCGTAATCTACATCGACAGTTTGAATCTTTAATGCTAATTTTTCAATAACTTTTTTAGCACAACCTAAGACGGTTGCATAAACAAGATATTTTTCCCATAATTCTACTTCTGGGACATCTTTATCTTGCATGTGACCAAAATCATTTAAGAAGTTCTTAAATGCTAGCCATTTCTTTCTTTCGGTTGAACCTAATGTTGTTCTTTTTATAAAACGATTATTGATAATTGATAATAATATCATCGCTACTATTGTGTATAAGCAACAGAAGATTATACTTGTTGCTCCCAATAGAATTAGTGATAAGAATATCATTCCTACACTGATTAAGCTGATAATTAAAGCTCGTTTTCTAAAAGTTTTTTTCTCTTCTTGATCTTTGTTTATTCCTACTCTGTATTTGTGATTTACTCTTTTACTGATTTCTTTCTTTAGTAGAATCATACAAACTATGAAAGGTATAGCAAATATATTTAGGATTATAAACATACATATTGATAGGATTATAATGAATATTGATGCCATTGATGATAAGAAATGGTTTTCATAAATATCATTTGATGATGATTTTTCATCATGCCAGAATTCCATTCTTTTAGCACAAATGAAGCATTCTTTTAGATAATCTTCCCATCTTGTTATGAATGTTGAATAATGATCTTTAGAGTATTTTTCAATATTTTTAATTGTTGTTGAAGTTGATGAACCAAATAAGACTTTTAATAATCTTTCTTGTTTACCATCTAAATCATCAACATCAGCATTTTTAGTAAGTCGTAGTGTTTTGTTTTCTCTAGTCACTTTAATTGCTTTTTTATTTACTAAATCTAAGATATCTGCTGTTACTGCTCTTGATGTAATGCTCTTATTCAATAAATAACTTACTGTAGTTGGTGAGATATCCATTGGTATATCTCTTAAATATGATTGATCAAATTCTGATGGTTCATTTACCCCAAGTTTTAGGTAGTTTTTAATAGTAATGATAATCATAGTTATTACTATTATTAAAGTTACTACTGCTCCAGTATATTCTATTCTTTCAACAAAGCTTTCTACTCGATCTTTGCAATCGTCTAATTCTTTTTTTAAGTCTTTTTGTAGTTCTTTATTATCTAGTACTGCTATTCTTCCGTCTGCTAAATTATAAAACATTGGAATTGGAACAGCTTTTACTAGTTTAAGAGCTTTTTTAGCTTTCTTTTCTTCTTTGATGTTTAATTGTTGGTGTAATTCTTCTAATTCTTTTTCTAATTCTTCTTTTACTTCAGGATCCATTACCAATTGGATACAATTATAAGCATATTTGTAATTATATCTTGTTAAATTTTTCTTTAGTCTTTTTAAAGCATTTCTTGCTGTTTCTTGACGACTTTTATCTAGTTCTCTTCTTTGGTTATTAGCTTCTTCTGCTTTTTCTTCTTCGTAAGCTAGAATTTTGTCTAAAGCAGCTATATTAGATTGTTTTGTTGATTTAGAAACTACTTTTTTATCAAATGTTACTCTGACATCCATAGCCGTCCTAGCAGGTATTTCATAAACTGTTGCTTCTACTTTAGTTGAATCGATTATTTTAACTTCACCATTTAAAGGACCATGTGCCCAAGTTTTTACTTCTTTGTTATTTGGTAAGTTAATTGTTGCTTTTACTAGATAAATTGATTCATTTAATTCATCTATTGGTAAGTTCCAGTATAATTCAGCAACATCATTATGAACAACAACGATGTTTTTTAAACGATATTTTAAGTAGAATGCTTTACTATTGTAGGAAGGATTGTAAATCATATAAGTACTATCAAAAGTGGTCATTTCTTCAGTATATACACCATAATCTCCTTTGGTAGCACTTTCTACTTTACTAAATTCATCGCCCTCTACTTGGTTAAAGGGATTAACATTATTCTCTTTTATACCTTTAATACTTATTAGTTCTAATGAATCGGCATTATTTAGAGATGTTCCACCAAGTTTTTCTGTATTTGGATTTAAATCATCTAAACTATAGTTTTTGAATTCAATTATTCTTTCTAGACCATTAAATGTTCCGTTCATATTGATATATTCTTCTACTATAGCATCTCCTTCTTCTGTAACTGTTACATTGAAGAAGTAGTATTCGATTCCGTAGTTAGATGCTAATACAATTCTTATTGGTAGCAATAATAATATTAATATTAACAGTAAATACTTTTTCATACTATCACCTACACTATTTATTTTAGCATTAATAAAAATAAAAAACTATACTAATAAGTATAGTTTTTAATTTCTATAGCGCTTATAACGTAATAGGTTTTTTCTTTTCCGTATGAACAAGTTTGAAGTATTAAGAGATTAGAATCTTTATCATATTTTACTTCTCTAGTATGAATAGAGTCTTTCATAAGAATTTCAATATGTTCAACAAATTCCTCATCTGTCTTTTTTACTTTCATGTGTTCATAATCACCATTGTCTTCTTTAATTGAAAAGATACGATATATTCTTTTGGTATTAAAGGTTTGTAAAACAATATATTCATGAGAATCGAAGTATTCTTTATCTAGGAATTTTTCTAGTTTTCTAAATGGTATATCAAATGTTCTAGAGTTATGTCCATAAATATTTATTTGTTTTGCTTCGGTATTAACCCGATAATCTAAGTATTCTGTTCCTTTTATATCTTTTTTACGATATAAGTCATGATCTAGATAGAATTTATTATCTGTTCCATGAACAATTAAGATATTAAATAAGTCAGGTATTTCTAGACGAGCTACGATATCATTGTTTTTGTATTTTTCTCTTTCTTTTTGTAAATCAACATCTTTAGATAATTCTATATCAATATGTTCTTTTTCTTCTTCAATTACTAGTGTTTCTTTTTCCTCTACTGGTATTTCATTGATACTCTTATGATTCTTTTGATAGTAGATGAAGGAACCAGTGAATGTAACTATTATTAAAAGAAGTATAATTATTCCAAGAATTCTTTTCTTTTTCATCATAGCTCACCTCCTCTTTAATGGATTTTTATTCTATTACTTTTAGTATCTTTTTGCAAGATTATCTAAAAAAAGAAGATTAATATCTTCTCTTTCTTTTTATTGTTATATTCGTACATAATAAGACAAAAACAGTAAATGCTAAAGCTATAATGATTATTATGATGAATCTTGACTCTTCTTGTCTGGTAAATATTTTATCATTTAAATAAACATTAATAGAATCAATTAGGTCTTCTCCTACATAAATATCTACATAACCTAGGTTTGTACCTTTTTTAGTACTAGCATCAATATTATCAACTATATGATATTCAATTGATAATTCTTCATACTCTTCATCAGTTAGAGAGGCTTTTACATCATGATCTAAGGTTACTAGGTATTCACTAATTGTTCCATTTTCAACATTTATTCTTTTTAATGTTTTTCCTTTTTTTAGAATAGTTCTTTCTTTGAATTCTAAGTTACTTAGATAATTATATATTTTCCAAGAATCAATGACGTGTGTAGATTTCCATTGATTTTCTTTACTATGCATCGTAATTAACATGTAATGTGTATTATTTATAGTAGCAGTAGATGCTAATAAAAGACCTGCTTCTGGTGTGTAACCAGATTTATTACCAGTTATTAGATTAGAGTCTAAGCCATGGAAGTCGGCAATAGATTTGGTATAGTTTATAGATTCTAATCCATTAGACATTTTATAGTATGTAGTATTAAAGATTCTTTCGAAGAGTTCATTTTCTAAGCAAGCTTTTAGAAGAATATAAAATTCTCTAGCGGTTGAAACGTTATCATCACCTTTACCAATGGTATCTGAGAAATGAGTATGATTTAATCCAAGTTCTTTAGCATCTTTATTCATTTCTTCTACAAAAGCTTCCATTGATCCACTGATATGTAATGCTAAAGCTTGAGCAGCATCTGCTCCACTAGTTAGATTTGTGGCGTATAGCAAGTCTTTATAGGTTACGACATCTCCTACTTTTAATCCTACTTGAGTAAACCCCCATAAAGCTTCAACGTCTTTTTCAGTTATTTTTACTTTTTGATCTATTTTTTCAATACGATTAATAGCAGTATATAAGGTCATTACTTTGGTTAAAGAAGCTAGTATTTGTTCTTTATCTGGATTCTTAGTATAGATTATACGATCATCATCTCTATTTACTAAGATTACAGAATCAGCAGTTACATCTACTGGTAATTCTAATGATTTAACAAGGCTTGGTGATAGAATGAATAATAGTATTAGCAATAATATTTTTTTCATTTCATCACCTCTTATTCTACTTTATTATTTTAGCAAAATTATTACTTATTATCAATAATGGGAGATTGTCTAGAAATATGTCAATTTAATTCTTATTTATCGTTTACTTCACCATATTGTAGTATAATTCTTTATAGAAAGAGGTGTTTGTATGCTCGTCTTAGCGAAAGCTGCAATGGCGATGATGTTAGGCTTCTTATTCTCGATAGTTGCTGGAATTATTCTGATACCAATTTTAAGAAAGTTTAAATTAGGTCAGAATGTCAGTCATATGATAAGTGAGCGACATCAAGCTAAAAATGGTACTCCGACAATGGGAGGTTTAATATTTATTATTCCTACTCTATTAACTTTATTATTATTAAAGTTAAAAGGAAGTATTGAATTTTCATCGAACTTAGTTATTATTACAATAGTATTTATCAGTTATGCAGCATTAGGATTTGCTGATGACTGGGTCAAGATTAAACATCATAATAATAAAGGTTTGACAATATTATTTAAATTATTAATACAAGTTATTATAGCGTTAGTATTCTTCTATATTTATGTTACTCATGGTGGTGCAATGACTGTTGTTGTTTCATCATTAGGTATTGATGTAGATTTAAGATGGTTCTATGGATTATTTATTTTATTCTTATTAGTTGGATCTTCTAATGCTGTAAATATTACTGATGGATTGGATGGTTTAGCTGGTGGTTTATCAGCAATAGCTTATTTAGCATTTGGACTTATTGCTTGGAGTTCTACTTGGATTAGTGGTTATGAAGAAATTGGTATCTTCTGTTTTGTATTAGTTGGTACTATATTGGGATTCCTAGTATTTAATGGTCATCCTGCTAAAGTATTTATGGGTGATACTGGTAGCTTAGCACTTGGTGGTGCCCTAGCTGCTGTTGCTATATTATCTAAGCACGAATTATCACTTGCCTTAGTTGGTGGTGTATTTGTAGTAGAAACATTAAGTAGTTTAATTCAAATGGTTGCTATTATATACTTTAAGAAGAAAGTATTCTTAATGGCTCCATTACATCATCATTTCGAACAATTAGGTTGGGATGAACAAACAATAGTTAGAGTATTCTATGTAGTTGGTTTACTACTAGCAATGGCTGCTATTACATACGGTGTATGGATGTAAAATAAAAAGACTAAATTATTTAGTCTTTTTTATTTGGGCAATATAGAATCCTTCATATAATTCATTTGGTCTTATAGTTAAAGTACCAGGTATATCATTTTTTATTATTGGTAAATCTTGATAACCAGTTAGATTCATATGAATTATCTCAGCATTAGGATTATTATCTAATAAGTATTTGATTACTTCATCGTTTTCACATTTTAGTATACTACATGTTGAATATGTTAGAATGCCA
>JAFPMR010000190.1 GCA_017411235.1 Bacilli bacterium
ATGCCATTGCAATACCAAAATCAGTTATTTTTATTTGACCATCATCTTTAATCATAATATTCTGAGGTTTTAAATCTCTATGAATAATATATGAATCATGAGCAACTGATAAACCATCAGCAATCTGACTCATAATATCTACAACTTCTGAAGTAGTAAGTTTTCCTCTCTTCTTCAAAAGATCTTTTAAATTCTTACCTTCAATATATTCCATAACAATGAAATATTGACCATTATCTTCACCTACATCATAAACTTCTACAATATTAGGATGAGATAAACTTGATGCATTTAAAGCTTCTCTTTGAAATCTTCTAACAAACTTTTCATCATTAGATAAATCTCCACGAAGAACTTTAACTGCTACATCACGGTCAAGTATAGTGTCATAAGCTAAATAAACATTAGCCATACCACCTTCACCGATAGATTTAATTATTTGATATCTATCGTTGATTTTTTGACCTTTCATTATCATTCTTCTTCACCTCTTTCACGAAGTAAATAAGCAATTGATATATTATCAGTTCCGCCTCTAGCATTACTCTTACGAATTAGTTTAACAACTTGTTCTTCCATTTCTAATTCTTCATCATTTAGAACTTTTTCAATTTGTTCTTTAGTAAGCATAGAAGTTAAACCATCACTACATAATAAAATACCATCGTAATCAGTGTTTTCTACATCAAAAACATCTAACTCAGCTTTTTCACTACTTCCTAAAGCTTTCATTAAAACATTACGTTTTGGATGATACTTAGCTTCCTCTTCAGTTAAATCTCCTGCAGCTACTAATAGATTAACTAATGTATGATCTTTAGTTACTTTAGTTAATTTACCATTCTTAAGTACAAATCCAGAAGAATCTCCTATATTACCAAATAATAAATAATCTTTAGTTACTAAAGCCATAACTGTAGTTGTACCCATTCCCATACTTTCAGGATGTTCTTTAGTATAATCAAGAATTTCTTGATTAATCTCACTAATATTATCTCTCATCCAGTTAATAGCATCTAACTTCTCACCCATTGATGGTAACTCAGTAAACTTTTTACCCATATGGTTAACAGAAATAGAACTAGCTACTTCACCAGCACGATGTCCACCCATACCATCTGCGACAATAAGTAAGTATTCATCATTTTCATTTTTTAGTATAGTAACAGAATCTTCATTATGATCTCTTACTTTACCAGAATCAGTTAAATAAAATGTCTTCATCTTACACCTCTTTACTTCTAAGTTGTCCACAAGCAGCATCTATATTACTTCCAAACTCTTTTCTTATTGTAACATTTATGCCTTTCTTCTTTAGAACATCATAGAATTTCATAACTACACTCTTATCAGCTCTTTTAAATTCAATATGATTTGTTTCATTATATGGTATTAAATTAACATAAACATTCATACCTCTTAAAAGCGCTGCTAATTCAGTAGCTTGGATTTCATTATCATTTATATCTTTCAACATAATATATTCAATAGTAACTCTTCTATTAGTCTTATTGATATATTCCTTAACAACCTCTATTAATTCTTTTAAATCATAAGCCTTATTAATTGGCATCAATTTATTTCTTAATTGACTATTCGGAGCATGTAGTGAAATAGCTAGATTAATTTGCAATTCTTCATTCATCAAATCTTTAATCTTTGGTACTACTCCACATGTTGATAGTGTAATATGTCTTGCTCCAATTTGAATACCTTTGGCATCATTAATTATTTTAATAAAATTCATTACGTTATCATAATTATCTAATGGTTCACCAATTCCCATTATGACAACGCTTGATATTCTTTTCTTAATATCTTCTTCTACTAGTAGTATTTGTTCAACCATCTCGTAACTTTCAAGATCTCTTACCTTTTTAAGTCTACCAGATTCACAAAAAGCACATCCCATGTTGCAACCTACTTGACTACTAACACATATCGACAAACCATAATCATGTTCCATCAATACTGCTTCAACATAGTTGCCATCTTTTAATTCAAACAAATACTTTTTTGTTAACTTATCTTCTTGTTTTTTCTTAATGGATATCATTTCAAAAGTAAAATCTTCTTTTAATTTATCTTGTAAATCTTTTTTGATATTACTCATCTCTTCGAAGGACTTTATTTTTTTCTGATAAACCCATTCAAATACTTGGGTAGCTTTAAACTTTTTATCATTAATAGATAAGAAATAGTTTTCTAAATCTGCCCTTTTAATACCATATATATTCATCATAATTACACCTATTGTCATTATATCATAAAACAAGTGAGTAAAGCACTATTTTAAACACTTAAATAGATAGAAAAAACACATTTTTAAATGTGTTTACACTTCTTCTTCAAAGACAAAACGATTTTTCTCTTTTATATTTCCAACAATATTGAAAGAATTAACTACTAAGAATATTACACAGAATACAATAATAGCATATTTAAATAACTCTATTGTTTTAACATTTACTGTTTCGGTAATAATTCCTTTAGAAACATATCCTTTAATAGTAGATGTTATTCTATTAACAATTAAAAAATAAACATATATAACACCTAAGAACAAACCTGCATTAACCACTAAAGCAAATACAGAATAAATATAAGTTCCTATCTTACTTAAATAATTGTTAATAAAACGACTCTTAACAATAATATTGAAAACAAATAACACTAGTATACAAGTACCAAATAACATACCAGAAAGTATTAAAAAACATCTCTTAACACTAGAATTATATTGTTCCAAATTATATGATTCTAACTTTGGAAATAAATTAATATCAACTTTACTAAACTTAATAGCTAAATATCCAGCTAATGCTGTAATACCAATAACCATAACTAAGATAAATAAAGTAGTAAAACAAATCTTTACTATTCCTACTTCTTTTTTAACATGACCATAACTCATACCAGCATCTCTAATTGGTGATGGATTATACTCATAGGAAGTAGGTTCTAGATTTAAACTACCTAAGTTATCATCTCCAAGTGTTCCTAAATGTTGGACTTGGTCATCAGTAGACATACCATTTATTGTAACTGTATTTTTCTTTTCAACTTCAACAAATCCCACTTACGAACACCTCTCTATCATAAACATTATAACATAAAAAAAAGAAAAGAGTTCTTTTCTTTATGCAAATACAAGTCCTCTGATAACATCTTCGGTAGCTTGTAATGTAGCACTCTTTCCTTTTCCTTTAATTTCACTAAGTATTTTATCAATAACATAATTATCAGTACTAATATTTAACTTCTTAAATAAGTTAGAAACAACTTCTGCATTACCAGTTGATAATGCTGCATATATTAAGCATACATTCATTTCATTATCTGCTAATGATGTCGAATTAACTTTATTACCTACTGTATTTAAAAGTCCTGTAATCTTAGTAAGCATAGCAGCAGCTTCTGGTCCTAAAGTTCCAAACACTCTCTTTAAAACTGCATTAGTAATTTGCTTACCATGTTCTTTACCTTTACTATAAACCTCATCCAAGAATAATGAGTGATCTGCTAAATAACTTAAGAAATATTCTTCTTCATAATCTTGAATACTTTTTTCTCCTCTACCATTAATAACACTATCTATTAATTTTTGGAGACCTTCTACAGCATCAATAGAACCATCTTTAAGTCCTGAAACATAAGACATAAACAAGTTCTTTTCAGAATCCGTTAGATACTTTTCTATTTCTTTATAGATTACTTCTATTCTAGCATTGACATTAGCTTCTCTATAGAAAGCTTCATATTCATCAGGAGTTGGCCAAATAGCTTTTTCCATATCACGTAGATTTTCATAGTTTGCTCTATATTGATCAGGAGTAAAGACATCACCATATCTTAAGAATTCTCTAGCGAAGTCATCATTAACACCTCGTTCTAGTAAAACATTATAGAATTCTGAAACAAAGCTTTCTCTATCTCCTTCAAATCTATCCATTTTATCAATACGTTTTTTAACATTTTTACGAGCAGTTCTTCTATTACTTAAATCTTCCATATATTTTTTATATGCTTCTGCTTTATCTTCTTCACCTATTTTTACTAAATATAAATAATAAATAATTTCTTTAGAAGAAGCTTCATCAAATCCAGCAAGTTCATATTGTGTCTGTTCTTCACTTGACCTAGTTCTCATAAATCTTTCATAGTAATCAATAAAATCTTGATCATATATATACTCTAAAGAATCATGATGTTCTATTTTATTTAAAGCATCTTTCCTTATACTATTATATTCATCATAATCAGTTTTTAATTTATTTAAAGCATCATTTATTTGTGAAGCATTCATTGTCATTAAGCTTTCTATTTCTTCTTTAGAATAACCATATCTATCCACAAAATCTTCATCAGATAAAGAATTAACATCTTTCTTAATAGTTTCCTCTCTAACACTATCTAAAGGGAAATATCTTAATGTTTTATCTTTCTTATCTATTATATCTAATTCACGTAATGCATCATTAAGTCTTTGTCTTAACACTAAAACATATTTATTTAAAGATTCTTTATCATCAATATAATAACTAGAATCACCAAGACCATATTCAACATAATCTTCTTTGCCTTCATAATATGTTCCATCTACAAAATCATTTTGAATATAGTGCTCTTCTTTTATTTCTTCATATGTCTTACCAGTAATACTCTCTATAAAATACTTAATTTCATCTAAATAAGCATTTAACATTTCTTCATTTTCTAAGAAATAAACACCAGCTTCATAAGAATAAAGATCAATATCATATAAATCTTCAAAACGATCAGTTTCTTCCATGTATTCTAGATATTTTTGTACTATCTCTTCTTCACTTAAATCTTCACCATTATACCAAGCAAGTGCATCTTCTTTAACTTGAGAATTAATTTCAGCAATATCTCCGTGTTCTTCTAATATTCTTTCATATTCATATAAACGATTTTCAATATCTAAACACTCTTTAATTAAATTACATGCATTCTCTTCATCAGAATATTCATCAGTATTCTTAAATATTACATCCAAGTCTTCATTAATATCTTTTATCTCTTTACTTATTTCACTTAATTTATTCTGAATTTCATCAAAAGTAAACTGTTGATCATCAGGATAATGCTCCTTAATATAGTTTTCATATGCTTCCTTATATTCAGGAGAATTCTCATCCAATGGTGGATCAATATAAGACAACGCCATTCTCACATTAGAATCAACATCATTATATCTTTGATATTCTTTTTTTAATGATTCTAATCTAGACTTCAATTCATCAGCAATTCTAATAATTTCTTCTACTCTTAGTTCACCTAATACTACTCCAGACTTCAATACTCCTTCATAAGAATATGAACCACTAGTAATATAGTCATTATCCATATTACTTAAATCAATTTCTTCAACTACATTTTGAGTGGCATTATCATAAGTAGCCAATGAACTAGTATTAAGATTTTGATTATTATTAGACCATAAAGAAGAAGCAGCATTAGTGTTAATGCTACTACTATATTTTGAATTATTAGTACTATTATTGTCAAATGCAAAACTCGTCATGATATCCCCCTTATAATACTAAGCCTCTACAGCTCCACTACTAGGTTTTGAAGATGAACCTTGAGAACTTCCTCCTTGAGAACTTCCTCCAGATGGTTTTTGAGTACTTCCTCCTTGAGAAGAACTTCCACTAGATTGTGAACCACTAGAAGTTCCCTTAACTCTAGCATTATCAATAACAGAGCCTAGTTCTGCTATAACATCACTATTAGTTTTATAACCAAGATTAAATATTGTTACTTGGAATGTAGCTGAACTATTTAATCTAGTAATTGCATACATAGCATCCATATTATTTAAAATACCATTGAAAATAATCCATTTTCTATTACCAATAGTTTGCTCTTGATAAGATTGTACAGCAAACCCTACACCATTTAAGTATTCTTTAAAATCATCCATAGATGCTTTAGCAGATTCATAAGAAACAGAATTCATAATTGTATATACAAATTGTACTTTATTAGTGTAATCAATAGAAATACCCATTCCATCTTGGAAATTTGTTTCGTAATTAGAAGGGAATGTAAAAATATATGATCCTATTTCAATATCAGTAGAAGTTTGTACTTCTTCTTTAGGTGCTGTTCCAGGTTCAGTTGAAGTTCCAGGACTACTTCCAGGATCTTCTGCTTTAACAGTTGAATCTTGTTTTGCAGCACTTTCCTTAATTGATTTTGTTTCACTTGGATGTAATTTCTTCATTAAAAGAATTCCACCAAAAGTAGCTACAACTGCAATTAAGATAACAACTAATGCTAAAGTAAGATTACTATTCTTCTTAGCAGAAAGCATTTGTTGTCTTAACATCATATATTCTTGTTGATTAATATTATTTTGAATTTGTTGTTGTTGAGTTTGAGCAGCCATTGCTTGTGCTTGAGCATGCTCTTGTGCAGCTCTTTGAGCGGCAGCCTTTTCCTGTTCAGTTGGAGTTTGAGTCTTTCCTCCACCCTTACTCACTTGATTAAGAGTGTTTTCTTTAACTTTTTCTCCACAGTTCTTACAACTAGTCTCATTTTCATCTAGAATATTACCGCACTTTGGACATTCCATACTAATCACCCGTTTCTAGTAAAAAATATTACTTTGATTAGAAGCATCTTGAGGTTGTGGTGCAACCTGAGGACTTGCTCCCTGATTATACATTATCTGATTTGCTTGTATTACCTTCATTAAGTATTTTTTATTAACAGAATCAGCTGTCATAATTGTAATATAAATACCTAAAACACCACCTATAGGAAATACTATTAAAACTACCTTAGGAAGTATTTCTGTCTTTTTTACTCCCTCATTAAAATATCCTTTTTCATCTGCTTTATTCTCTTGAATAACAGCATTATATTTAACATATTGATTTACTGCATTTGTATATAAATGATAGTAGTATCCACCGAATAATAAAGTATATATTACTACATATCCACACAAGATTAATTTATATTTTTTTAAATCAACCAGGTTCATATAAGAGCCCTTAAAACGATCTCTAATTGCTAGGAAGAATACAATTGGTATCGCAATTCCTCCAAGAACAATACGACATATTGAATAACTTAATACATTAGAAAAATAATCTGGAATAGATAATTCATTTTCTAACAATTCTTGGAATCTTACAGAAGTATTTAAACCAATTATTTTGGTGAACAAAAATAATAAAACTCCTGTAACTAAAGATACCCCTATTGCAAATATAATTATACTTATTAGAGACATCATAGATTGGTAAAGAATTGAGCCTTCTTTTTTATTCAAATCAAGATTGTTATTCATGCCACACCTTCTTACCTTCTCTACTATCATAATTATAACATAGAATACTACTTACCCTTTACAAAAAACGTCAAAGATTAACGTAAACAACATAAAAAAAACGATTTATTAAAAATCGTCTCTATTTCTTAAAAATGGTGGGATGTCTACATTATCATAGTCATCATCATTATCAATATATGAAGTATTAGTTGGAAGATCATTATCTAATCCACCACCAATTTGTTCTCTTGCATCATCAAATCCAGTTGCAATAACAGTAACAATAACTTCATCATTTAAGTTTTCATTAATAACAGCACCAAAGATTGTATTAATATCAGTATTAGCAGCATTTCTAACAACTTCAGCAGCATCTTCAGCTTCGAACAATGTTAATGAATTACCACCAGTAATATTAATAATTGCATCTGTTGCACCATCGATAGTAGTTTCTAGTAATGGTGATGCTACAGCTTGTTTAGCAGCTTCTATGGCTCTATCTTCACCAGTTCCGATACCAATACCAATGATTGCATTACCTCTATTTTGCATAACTGCTTTAACGTCGGCAAAGTCTAGGTTAACTAAACCAGATACAGCAATCAAATCTGATATAGATTGAACACCTCTACGTAAAACATTATCAACTTCTTTAAATGCTTCAACAATTGGAGTAGTTCTATCAATCATATCTCTTAATCTATCATTTGGAATAACAATAATTGTATCAACATGTTTCTTTAATTCTTCAAGACCAACTTCAGCTTGTTCCATTCTTTTACGACCTTCAAATTTGAAAGGTTTAGTAACAATAGCAACAGTTAAAGCTCCAAGATCTTGTGCAATCTCAGCAACTATAGGTGCAGCACCAGTTCCAGTACCTCCACCTAAACCACATGTAACAAATACCATGTCAGCTCCAGCTAATGCTTCTTCAATTTCTGATTTACTTTCTAGAGCAGCTTCTCTACCAATTTCAGGATTAGCTCCAGCTCCTAAACCATCAGTAATACTTTTACCAATTTGTAATTTAGTTTCAGCTCTACTAACATTTAATACTTGTAAATCTGTATTAGCAACTATGAAGTCTACTCCCCCAACTCCAGATTCAATCATTCTGTTAACAGCATTACATCCGCCGCCACCAACACCAATGACTTTTATTTTTGCTATTTGATCTCTTTCTAAATCTTGCATTTCAAAATCCTCCTATCAACCATTAAAAATGTACCCGAATAACTTTCCAATTACACTTTCATCCTCTGAACCAAGACCAGCACCACTTAACATTTGCTGTTCTTCTATTGAAAATATAGAATAATCTTTATCTTTTAATCTTGCATTTTCTGCATAGAATTTTAGTAACCCTAAACATACACTATACTTATTATTTCTAACACCAATTTCTCTAATATCACCTAATGTGAAATTATCACCAAAAGTGTTTTCTAAAATAAGCCTAAAGTCCCTACATTCGGTTACTCCCCCTGTAATTATTATATAACTTATTTCTTTTTTTGTTAAGTGATTTATCTCTTTCTTAGCCAAATTAAGTATCTCTTGAAGTCTACTTTCAACAACTTCGCTTATTTCTTGTTGGTTAATAACTACTATTTTATCAGTTTTATCCTTAACTTCAATAGTTTCACTAGCATTTGCATTATTTCTATGTCCTAATGCAAATCTCTCTTTTAACTCTTTAGCGGTTTTGATAGGAACTTTGTATATAAATGAAATATCATTATCAATATTTTGTCCTCCTAACAAAGTTACACTAGTATTAGTTAATACCCCTTTGTTAAATACGGATACAGTTGTAGTTTCCTTACCAATGTTGATAATTACTCCTACTTCTTTATCATTATCTTTATTCTTTAATTCGAAGTAATCGCCTATTGGAGATAATGTAATATCTAAAACATCAACTCCTAGTTTTTCTAAACAAGCTAATACTGGATATATATTTTGTTTAGGTGTTGATACCATAACTCCTCTAACAGATAATACCTTAGAAGTTAATCCCTTAGGATCTTTTACTATACGATCATCATCTAAAGAGAAACTAGTTGGAATCAAGGAAATATATTCCATATCAGGATTTGCTTTAGAAGACTTAACTGCCTTTTGTAAGACTCTAATAACATCTTTACCTTCTATCAAATTTCCATCATTAGTAATTTGAACAGTTCCAGTTACTACTTGGAAATCAGAATTCATAGCAGGTACAGACACAATCATCTGTCTTATTTTAAGCCCAATTACTTCCTCGCATTTTAGTATAACATTTTCTAATGGTTCTAACAACAAATTTATATCTTCTACAAGGCCATTTTTAATTCCCATAGAATCTGATTCTGCTACAGCTAAAACATTTAATTTTTTCTTTACTATTTCGCCTACGATAAGTTTAACTTTTTCACTACCAACGTCTAAACTAGCCATTATCTTTCGCATCTTCACCACTCCATATTATACTACCCCTAATTATACAAGAAACTAGAGGTAAAATCAACTAAGCCAATAAAAAAAGTAATCAACATATGATTACTTTAAAGCGTCGATTAATTCAGCTTTTTTCATTGAAGTATAACCTTCAATATTCTTATCTTTAGCTAAATCCTTTAATTCAGCTACAGTCATAGAATCTAAATCTTTAGCTTCTTCTTTTTTAACTGGTTTAGCTTCTGCTTTAGGAGCAGCAACTTTACCATTTAAACCATCTTTAGCTAATTTAACTAAATCAGCAAATGCTTTAGGATCGTCAATAGCAATTGCACTTAACATCTTTCTATTAACTTCAACACCAGCTTTAGTTAAACCATTAATAAATTGTGAATAACTAATTTCATTTTCTCTACAAGCTGCATTGATTCTTGTAATCCATAATTTTCTGAAGTTTCTCTTATTAGCTTTTCTATCTCTAAATGCATAAACTCCACTATGGAATGTTTGTTCTTGAGCTGTTTTAAATAATCTGTGTTTAGATCCAAAATAACCTTTAGCAGCTTTTAAAACTTTTCTTCTTCTATTTTTAGCTACGTTTCCGCCTTTAACTCTTGCCATATTCTTCTACTCCCCTCTTAGATGAAATCTTTCAATCTCTTAGCATCGCTAGTTGAAAGA
>JAFPMR010000191.1 GCA_017411235.1 Bacilli bacterium
CCTTTGCTTTTAAGTTCCGTATAAATTAAGTCACTAACACCCCAGCAATCACCTGCATTAGCTTGTTTAACACAATCAGCAGTTTGACACTCACCAGAATAACCAACACCACTCCACTGTTTACCTACTTCATCTAAAGCAGCTTGCACATCACCAGTAGAAGCAGTACTACTTTCTTGACTACTACCAGAAGCTACACCAGCCGTAGGGACTTCTAATCTTTTAGGGGACGTTGGGGCGAACTTGCATTCCAAATCAGTGGTTATAGCAGATTCGCCTTCCCAATTTGTCGAAATACCGTTCACAAAAAGATACTCAGGATCTCTACCCTCATCCGTTCTAATTTTATCCCTCATCGTCATAGGGTTTTCTATCTGAATAATATCCCCTACATCTATATCAGGTTCGCTCAACATACTAGTTTTGACCATCATCTCTAAATCCCTTAAATGAGCTGCAAGATACGCCTTAGCTTTCATTATAGCTGTTGTTTTATCGACGCTAGGATCATCATACGTAATAGGAACTTCACCATAGACACGGACAAAATCATCATAAGATTCTTTTACTTTTCCATCTTTATAATTAACTATAACTGTATTGTAGAACCCATGTTGGTTAACTTCCAGTTCGTATGAATCTTCTTCCATTTGCCATAATTTAACATTTTCAGAGTCTACAGCTTGTGGGTGATTATCTCGCAGGTATTTAGCTTCAGCAAAGATTGATTCAAAGTCTGATACATATACTGTACTTCTTTTACATATGAATTGTAGGTCTATACCATTACATATTTCTCCTACTAATTCTTCAAAGGTCATATCACCTGTTAATAATGGTGATACATTTGATACTGTTCCTTGTCCTGTTCCAGTACCTGTTCCGTTGTATGTTCCACCTACAGCGGCTACTACTACTTGTGCTAATTCTTCTGGTGAGTTTCCTACTACTACTGCTCCTCTTGGTTGTATTTTTTGATGTATTTGAGCTCCAGTTAAACCACTATATTCATCACATACAGCGGTACAATCGCTATCTGGACTCCATGGAGCTGAATCAAATTCGGTAGTACCTCTTAATCCTAAATCCCCACGTAATCCAAATACTACTCTATCAAATCCTTGATGTGACATTGCATCCGCAATAGAAACTATAGAAGCCGCCATAAGGTAAACGCCGATTTTTCCTGAGCTTGCAGAACTATAATCGTAATTTGCAAAGGGACTTGGACCTATAGAAAGTGTTTCTACTGAATAACCTGCTTGCTGTAATGCAGCAGATACTGTATTTATAGTATTACTATCTCCTGGTTCCCCATTTGAGTCACAACCAACTACTACCTGTTCTCCTGCCATTTTAAACTACCTCCTATTGACTAATAACCTCACCGCTATTAACAGCGTCAGTATCATTAAATAAACTATTAAATCCATATTCACGATATGGGAAATTCTTCCACGTACCATCAGAATCCATATATTGAACACTACGGTGATTACTAGCCATACTTGTAGGATACTGCATAACACGAGCAGTAACACCTTTACTTTTTAATTCTGTATAGATTAAATCGGATACTCCCCAACAA
>JAFPMR010000192.1 GCA_017411235.1 Bacilli bacterium
ATTACCTTTTAATTCATCTTTAGTAAATGTAATAACGTTACCATCAACATCTGTTACTTTAATAACTCCAATTACATATCCTTTGTCTGGAGTTACAACAAATGTAACAGGTTCACCAGGTCTTTGTTCTGATGCTACTTCGATATTACCTTTTCCTTCAGTAATAACAGTATTAATTTCTTTATTTAAATAATATACTTGATGATTTCCTTCACATGATATTTTTTCTTCTTCAGCAACACCAAAGTAAGCTTTTGATTGGATGATAGGATCTTTAAGAATTTCTCCGCCTGGTACTGGTCCAATTAAACCAGTTGCTAAAATATCTCCACATTCGTTTTGAGTTACTACAAAGCCATAGTTTGTTTTTCTTAAGAAACCATAATCTAAACTAGATTTTATAGTTTGAATTAATTCGCCTTTCATATCATAGATATATATTTTTGATGAAATCTTTGTATATGCTATTACAGCAATATGACCGTTTAAGAATTCTATTTCTCTAATCATTTCATTTTCATCGGTAGTGATTGACCATTCTTCATCTCCATCATCGTTTAGTAATTTTAGATATTTTTCTCCACATTGTACAACTCTTGTAGAATCTGTTCTAGGTGCTGAATTTTCTGGAGTTGTTGGTTCAGTAGAACTAGTACAAGTACCAAAATCATCATAACCTGCAATTGCAGAATAGCCATTTGTATGACCTACAGCATATAATTCGTCATCATTACTATTATATTCTGATACTAAGTCCATTGTTTTTGCATATTCAGGGAAGTATTTCTTCATGTTCTTTTTAGAAGGTTCAACTGTTTCTTGTAATTCTAAGTCATGATTGTAGATTGCTATACCATCATTTGCTGGTATTGCTATTTTATTTCCATCTACATAGATGGCTTCAGCATCAAATCTATTATAAAAGTAACCACTAAAATGTGCTATTTCTTCTTCTTTTTCAACTTCTAAATCAGAATTGATTATTTGAATGAATTCATCGCCATCTAATTCAGTGATAGCAATTATTTTGTCTTCATATGTTCTAACCCATTCTATAAGAGCATCTTCTAAACCTTTAGATTTTAATTCTTTTCCGGTTTTGTCATATGTTTTTAAGATATATTCTCCATCTTCACCATCAACTGTTAAATAACCATCATTGTATGGTAGATTTCCAAATACATCATATCCATCTTTTTCTTCTGTTTCCCAATCTAAATAATATGGTCCTTCTGCTTTTACTATTCCTACTAATAGTAAAGACATTACTAGACCAAATAATAAGTAAAGTCTTTTTTTCATTTAATCTCCTACTTTCTTATTATAAGTTTATCACAGTTTAATCAATAAAAAAAGAAGTAGTTAAACTACTTCGCTTTTAATATTTTTTTGTTGTTAATAAATACAATACTTGCAGATATAATTGCTATTATAGCAATTGCTATGATGGCAATATCAGCTGTTTTAGCATTGTCTACTAAGAATTCTACTTCAATAGTTACATTAGCTGTAGGCATTGTAAATGTATTACCTTTTAATTCATCTTTAGTAAATGTAATAACATTACCTGCTTCATCTGTTACTTTGATAACACCAATTACATATCCTTCATCTGGTGTTACTACAAATGTTACTGGTTCTCCAGGTCTTTGTTCACCTGCTACTTCTACTTTACCTTTACCATCAGTTACTTTTGTATCAATCTTTTTGTTAGTATAATATGCTACGTGTTTTACTTCACATGCAGGTCCAGTTTCTTTTTGAGAACTATGAGGTCCTGATGATCTCCATTTTGATGTAGATGGACTAACATCACAGTGTCCTACACTAGCAATGAATCCGTTTGGTGTATCAATTATATTACTTGGCATATCATCTGTTTTTATTGTTTGTATTAATTTACCTTTTAAGTCATATACTAATATTGCATAATTATCTCTATTATCTGGAGCTGATACTAATATATAATCATCAGCAAATGCAACTTCATATATTGTATAATAATCAAATGGTAGTTCTACTATGAAATCAACTTTGCCATCTTTATCTGCTACTGCTAATTTTACAAAATAACATCTACCAGTTGTAGTTGGAGGGTTTTCTCCATCAGCTTCACCACGATTAACACTTTCACAAGATGTATCAAATATTTCTAAGCCATATGCATATTTACCATCTTTATAGTCAGAAGCATCCACTGCATCTATGTCTTTAATATTAGATGATTCTAAAACATAATCACTATTTAAGATTGGTGCTAAGTTAGTTAATGATGTACCTGAAATGCTTTCTGTATTTAATTGTGATAAGTCTTTTTTAATTAATTGTTTTTTAGGTCCATTATCTAATCCTAAGTATACAAGTTTGTCTTCTTGAATAAATAATGTTCTTGAATTTCCTCTTCTATATAGATATGGTTCTATTACTTCTATTTCTTTTTGTTGTTCTAGTTTGTCGTTATAAAGTCTTAAATACCATTTTTCTGTAGTAAGATCAGTTGCTAACATATAGATGTTTTCTCCATCTATATCAACTTCAACTACTGCTTGGTTATTTATAGTCTTTTTTTGTTGTTCTTCTCCTTTTACGTTGTAAATAGTTGCGTATGTTTTTCCAAAACCATAGTCAACTGTAATATAACCATCTTTATATGGTTCGTTAATAGTTGCCATCCTGTCTTCAAATGTTTGTGTTTTCCAATCAAAGAAGTATGGTCCTTCTGCTTTTACTATTCCTACTAATAGTAATGACATTACTAGACCAAATAATAAGTATAGTTTTTTCTTCATTTAATCTCCTACTCTCTATAATTAGATTTTATCATTACGTTACTTTTTTTGTTACATTTTTTAATTGTTGATTTACATTTAATCTACAAAATAAAAAGAGCAATTTTATTGCTCTTTTTTTAGTTTTTTATTCATTATAAATATTACTGAGAATGCTATTACTTCTATTAAGATAATTGTAACTGATATGAATGTTGCTGTTTTAGCATTTGCTACTACAAATGTTGCTTCAATTAAGACATTTGCTGATGGCATTGTAAATGTATTACCTTTTAATTCATCTTTAGTGAATGTAATAACATTACCATTAGCATCAGTTACTTTGATAACACCAATTACATAGCCTTCATCTGGTGTTACTGTAAATATTATTACTTCGCCACTTTTAGCTTCTATTTTTTCTGATTTTATTTCACCATTACCATCTGTTTTAGTTTCTATTTTATAACCAATATCTTCAGAAGAAACTGTGATTACAGGTCTTAAACCATTACCAATAGGATATTCAAAGTATCCACATTCTCCTCTACCTAAGGCACATAGGAATCCTTCGTTAGATAGATAATAGTCGTTGTATTCACTTCCGCTTCCATAGTTACTGTTAGGTTGGTTGTTATATTCAAATCCACTACCTAACCAGTATGTTCTATCTATTAACCAACTATATTTGTCTTCAATATAATCTCTTACATCCATTTTACCTATATAGTAAATTGAAGGATCTTCAGGATCACTATGTTCTGGATATAATAGTTCGATATCAATAGTTTCTCCTGAGACATCTTCAAGGAAGTCTAAGATACCATCTAATGTAGGGAATGCTACTTTTTCAACTTTTATTCCTTGTCTTTCTAGTTCTTCTTTATAATCATTAAGGTATTCTTCATAGGATGATCCATCAATTATTAGATCACCATTTCGATCATATTCGTTTTCTTTAATGATACCTTTTTCCATAGCATCATAGCCCCATTCAGGAACCATGTATGTTATACCATATAATGGTAATTTAGATTTACCATTTACAAGGATTGTACCTTCTGCTTTAGAATCTTGTAAGGCATGTTCATATTCAATGTTTTCATATACACGACATCCTTTTAGTTCTCCTGTACTAGTATTAGGCATTGCATATGTATAGTAAGCATCATATCCTTGTTCTTCAGCAATATCATCACAATATTCATCAACTGCTGCTTTAAATGTTTCAAAGTTATTATAATCTCTTGTTAATGGTGCATCTTCTGTAGCTTCAATAAAGCTTATTTTGTCACCAACCATTAAATTATATTTGGCCATTAGTTTTGTTTTGTTCTTGGTGTAATCTAGTACATAGAAGTGTTCACTTCCACATTGTACTTCATCTCCATAGTTAGTTCCTGTTCCACTAACTACTATACAACTTTCTGCTTTTACTATTCCTATAAATAGAAAGCATAGAATAAAGGTTAAGACCTTTTTCATATAATCACCTACTCTAATATTATTTTACAATTAAAGTACACTTTAGTTCAATAAAAAAAGAATAAAGTTTTTCCTTTATTCTTTTATTATATTTTTTCTTTGTGTAAAGAATACTATAATACTTAATATACATAATAAGATAACTGTTGTTATAGCTATATCAGATGTTTTAGCATTATCTACTAAGAATTCTACTTCAATAGTTACATCAGATGCTGGCATTGTAAATGTATTATTAGTAAATGTTAATACATTACCTGCTGCATCTATTACTTTAACTGTTCCTAGTGTATAACCTTTATCTGGTTTAATTGTTACTGTTACTTGATCATTTGCTGCATATTTTTCATCTACTATTATTGTTCCTTTACCTGTTGTTATTTTAGGTATTACTGCATTATAGTTTGAATAAACATATCTTTTTGTTTCACATGTTTTTTGTTTTATAAATGTAGGTAGTACATGTGATGGATTATTGCTAGTTAAAACAGGTAGATAGTATTCACAATTTGTTTCATGATATAAGAATCCTCTTTTAGTATCTACAATACTAAATAGACTACTGGTTGATTCTATTCTTTTTTCTAATTCACCTGTTTTTATATTATAAATTTCTAAAACAGATAGCCATTCATATTCATCTGGTGAATGGTAGTAGATTACCATTACATGGTTATCTACTATATTTACTTCTTTAGAATTTACTAATTGTAATCCTTCACCTAATGGTTTACTATATAAAAGTTTTTTATTTTCATATACTTTTAATGAATTACCTACATCATTTCCATAATCATATACGATAAGAGCAGTTATATTATCTTTTATAATATATTCTTTTACTTCTTCTCTATCTAGAATACCATATTCTTGTCTGAAATCAGATGATGAGGGATTAACGATTTCATCTAAATCTTCTAGCATTTGTTTTGCTTGTTCAAATTCTAATACTTCATAACTCGAAAGATCTTTTGTATATTTTCTTACTTCAATAATACTGTCTAGATTATCAGGATTGCTATTAGGATCTACATTTTCTTTTATTGAAGGAATAAGTATATAGTCTTTTGTAATTAATTCCTTATACATATCTACAAATCTATTGTTCACTAAGTCATATAGTATATAATCTGGATGATCATAAATTGATACCCCATCATTGTCTTCAGTAAATACTACTACTTCATTTACTAATTCTAAATTTTCATTGTATGCTTGTAATACAAATGAAATAGTAGTATTTGTATATCTACCAGATAATACATATATGTATTCTTCTGGGTAGACTAGCATTACTAAATCATCTATTTTTATTTCTTTTTTAAAATTACCTTGTTTATCATAATAACTAAGATTAAATGATAAATCATGACCATAATCACCAAATAGATAACCATCTTTATATTCATAGGTATTTGCTACTGGGGAATCATATATTTTTGATTCCCAATCTAAATCATATTCTAACAAGTCTTTAGCTTTTACTACAGGAATCATTAGTATTAACATAATTATTAGTATTACTTTTTTCATATTATCACCTAGTTTAATTATATCATAAAAAAAGTTAAGTTTTTACTTAACTTTTTTAATTCTTTCATTGATTCTTTCTTTTCCTAATAATTGTAGTATTACATATAGATCTGGTGTTTGAGTTAAACTTGTTACACCTACTCTAATGATATTAGAGATATCTGCTACACTACCTTTATATTTATCTGGATTTTCTTTATATGCTTTCATGTCTGAAGCAAATCCTAGTTCATCAGTTAGTTCTTTCATTTTATTGAACCAAGTATCTTTGTCATCTTTTTCATCATAGTATTTATCAAAGTATGTAGTTAATACTTCATTAATAGTATCTTTATCGAACTTTTCATCAAAGTTATAAGTTACATCTGTGAATAGTTCATCAAACATATACCAGATTTGACCTTTGATTTCTGAAAGTGAAGCATAGTCTTTTCTTGGTTTCTTTTGTTCTCTTTCAATGTTAAGAATAGCAGTAGTATATGCTTTATCTTTATTAATTAATTCATTAAAGTCTTTATCATATTCTTTAGACCATTTATCTAACATATCAAATACTTCAGTAGCTTTTAATTTAGAAATAAAATTCTTTGATATGTTATCTAATTTATCTAGATCAAATAAAGCACCTGATGCTGACATTTTCTTTGGTGAGAAATCAAAGTCAGTGAATGGAGCATCTGGATGTCCTTCTCTCCATTGTTCATAGTTAGAGTTAGCTATTGTCATAATAGCTTCGATAACTGATTCAATTGGATATCCTTTTTCTTCATAGTAAGTCATTCTTGCTTCTGGATCTAAACGTTTAGATATCTTTCTTATTTTGTCTCCATCTTTTTTAAGTATTAATGGTGTATGAATATATTTAGGCATTTTGAAACCAAATGTTTTAAATAATTCATAGTGTGTTGGAATAGATGATACCCATTCTTGTCCACGTACAACGTGAGTTGTACGCATTAAGTGATCATCTACTAAATGTGCAAAGTGATATGTTGGAAGTAAATTAGATGATTTCATAATGACAACATCAATGTCATTCTCTGGGAATTCCATTGTACCAAATGCTAAATCATCAAATTTAAATTTCTTATTAAAATCACCTTGTGATTTTAATCTAATTACATAGTTTTCACCATTTTTAATTCTTTCAGCAGCTTCATCTGGAGATAGATTTCTATATTTAGCATATCTACCATAGATACCAATTCTTCTTTTATCTTTTGTTTGTGCTTCACGGATTACATCCATTTCTTCTTGTGTTAAGAAACATGGATATGCTTTTCCTTCAGCTATTAATTCTTTTATGAAGGCATGATAGATATCTTTTCTTTCAGATTGAATATAAGGTCCATAGTTACCTTTTGTTTCTTTAGTATCTCTATATTCATATTCATCTGGATCCATATGATAGTGTTCTAGAACGTGTCTTATGTATTCTACGGCACCTTCTATTTCTCTTGCGCCATCTGTATCTTCGTTACGAAGATAGAATACTCCATTACTTCTTTTTGCTACTACATAATCAACTACTACAGAATAGAAGTTACCTATATGCATGAATCCAGTTGGTGATGGTGCATATCTTGTTACTTTTGCACCTTCTGGTAATTCTCTTTCTGGGTATTCTTTCTCATAGTCAGCTACTGTTTTTGTGATATTAGGAAATATCAAATCTGCTAAATCTTTGGTAGTCATTTTAATCATCCTTTCTAAAAATAAAAAGAACTATTCTTCCAAAAGGACGAATAGTTCGTGGTACCACCTTAATTTATACTCTTACCATTAACGTTGGTTATCCGGAATAGTTTGTATACACTATTCTGCTCCAAAGTTTCTTCAATTAGCTTTTATATTCTTTTTCAGCAACCAAGAACTCTCTACAATAAAAGTACTAATTTACTCTTCTTTTTCTTCGCTTTACGAGTTCAATTATAGTAAATACTTTATTTTTTGTCAAATCAAAAAAAGTTAGTTCGTCGAAAACTAACTTTTAATGCTTGAACATGATAAATATTAAGCGCGCAGTATCCATCATTAAACACTTGAGTTGACTGGACTCATAAGACCATTTGCGTTCAAGAAATCTAGGGGCTGGAAATATAGTAAGAGGTGTTTTGCTACTATTATGAGAACTCTGCTTAAGCTAACTAAACCGTTACGTTTAAGAGCTATCATAAGAGCAGAAAAGCTTTGAAACACCAACAAACTAAGTGTTACCACACTAGTGACATGATACCTTTATCGCATCATGCCACGACGAGGAGTGAGTACCCCGCCGCTTGGCACCATCACCTTTATCGTCATAGTACCATGAGAAGTTGATAAGAGTATTCTTATCAACAGCATAAAATATAACACTCTATGCTAATTTAATTTTAAATAATAATTTTTATAAAGTAAATACGATTATTTAAAAAAACTATATGTTTACACTATTTTTAGACAAAGAAAAAAAGCTAGCTTGTCAAAGCTAACTTTTTTACTTTGAACTATAGTAAGTTATAAATGATGCACCAAGAATAACTAAACTAATCAACACACGAATTGACAATCGCTTATCCAATTGCGTTCAAGAAAAAGAATGGCTGGATAATTAATAGCAGTAACATTGAATACTAAAGGCAAGTATAACTAGCTCGAGCATTAAACATAATAACGTTTAGGTAGTTACCTAACCAATAGATAAGCTCTAAACAATATTACTACTAAGTGTAGACCACTCAACTGGTAAGAATGTTATTAAACATTCTTACCAAATAGTAATTAGTATAATAAGGGCTACCCTATTATACTAGCGAGTAATATAATCTTTTGGAAAATATTACTAGATTCTCTGATATATAAAGGGCTACCAATATATACCAAAGATACCAATATAATAATGCTTAATTACTATACTGGACTGGGTTTTTGATAAGAATACCTTTTGAGTATCTTATCGATCAGAGGGTATATATAGTTTTCACTAAATATACCTTGTGATAAGTAAAGGGCTACCAATACTTATCAAAGTAATAAGTAAGACCAATTTTATCTCAGTCTTACA